>CATJRT010000110.1 GCA_949742895.1 uncultured Eubacteriales bacterium
GCAGATTGACATTTCTTATGACCTTGTGGGAATACTCCCCGCGTCTTTACTGAATGACCTGCAAAATGGAGAAACGGCATAGCCTGCAGGCTGCGCCGTTTCCCAAAAACATTTCTAATACTGTCTTATGAGTGCCACCCTTTGGAGCGGGCTTTTTCTATGTTCATTTTCCGTTTTCCCAGCTCTCCCCGGTGGCATAGTCGATGGTCACACCGGGCTGCACATTATATACGTACACGTTGAAACAGATGCCCTCGCCGTTGTCCTCCACTGAAAGGGCCTCCATCTGCACTCCTCTGGCCACCAGCTCCATACCGCTGAAAATAGGCGTTACCCGGTAAAGTACGTGATTCCCTGTATCGTCCACATAGCCGTCCACCATGTTCTCAAAGGGAAGCATTCCCTCCACATTCAGGTAACGGGTTCCAGTAATCAGATTTTTCTCGTTGGCATTCTCCCCCGCAAGCTGATAGCCAATCAGGTGGCATCGGTTATACAGGTACTTCCCGTCCACGCAGTCATATTTTACTGTGTACCAACCTGTGGGTTTAACCTGCCCGATCTCTCCCCGTGGCTCAGTGGGCATTATCTCCTCACAGATATTGGCATAGGCCATACCACACCGCCCCCAAAGATCCAAGTCGCTGTAATACTCAAATGGCTCGTCCGTCATGTCTCCCGGGTGGAAATCCGGCTTATTGCCGTTCAACGTCACATAGGGCTGTCCGGAATATTCCGGGATGCTGTCCAGCGTGTAGGAGATCTGACGTTCGCTGATATATACAGCGATTGCCATCAATACAATGATAACGATGGTCAGCGCCATACTGACGCCCTTCTGCCTCCCCCGCCGCTTTGAAGTTGTTCGTCCACTCATATCTCTCTTCTGGACTCCTTATTCTTTTTTCAGCAGGGACATTACCGCATCCCCATCGCCGTCCCGCTCACCGATCAACACCAGGAACTGTTCCTCATCCAGCACCGGCACCCCAAGTTCCTGAGCCTTGCGCAGCTTGGATCCTGCCGCCTCTCCTGCTACCACACATCCTGTCTTTTTCGACACGGAACCGGACACCTTGGCACCCAAGGCCTCCAGCCTCTCCCCTGCCTCTTTTCGGGAAAAAACAGACAGCTCACCGGTGAGCACGAAGGTGATCCCTGTCAGCTTGTCCCCCACAGGCGCAGCCTGACTGTCCATGTTCACCCCAGCCGCTTTCAGCGCGTTGATCAAGTGCCGGCTCTGTGGAGCAGCGAACCACTCGGTAAGGTACTTGGCGGTGATGCCGCCGATGTCGTCGATGGCGGTCAACTCCTCTTCCGTTGCCTGAGCCAGCGCGTCCAGCGAACCGAACCGCGCCGCCAAAATCTTTCCTGCCTTCTGCCCCACCTGCCGGATGCCAAATGCGTACAACAGCTTGGACAAATCGTTTTGCTTAGACTTTTCGATTGCTGCCAACAGGTTATCTGCGGACTTTTTGCCCATCCGTTCCAGCTTCGCCCCCTCGCCCCGGTCCAGACTGTAAAGGTCCGCCGAAATCTTGACCATCCCAGCGTTCACCAGCCCTTCCACCACCGCAGGACCCAAACCCTCAATATCCATGGCATCCCGGCTGGCAAAGTGGGTCAGATTGCGCAGAAGCTGAGCAGGGCACTCTGCGCCGGTGCAGCGGATGTGCGCGCCGTCCTCGTCCCGTGCCACCGCCGCGCCGCACACCGGGCAGACCGCAGGCAGCAGATAGGGTACAGCCCCTTCTGGACGCTTCCCCTTCACCACAGACACGATTTCTGGAATGATCTCTCCCGCCTTTTGCACAATGACAGTATCACCGACACGGATATCTTTTTCTGTGATAAAGTCTTGGTTGTGGAGAGTGGCATTGGTAACGGTGGTTCCCGCCAGCCGCACTGGAGAGACCACCGCTTTGGGTGTGAGCACCCCTGTCCGGCCCACCTGGACCACAATGTCCTCCACCACGCTCTCCTTCTGCTCCGGAGGATACTTATATGCCGCTGCCCACTTGGGATATTTCGCCGTCTCTCCCAGTCTGTCGCGCTGCGTCAAGGAATTTACCTTCACAACTGCTCCGTCGATATCAAAGGGATATTTCTCCCGCTGGTCCCCCATCTCGAAGATGGCATTCTGGACGTCCTCGATACAGGTATATACAGCGAAGTCAATGACCTTGAACCGCAAGGAGCGCAGCCACTCCAGGCTGGCACTGTCAGTGCCAAACGGCTCATGGTCGGTGTACTGGATGTTAAAGATGGCCGCGTCCAGCCCTCGTGACGCGGCAACCTTGGGGTCCAGCTGCCGCATCGACCCAGCGGCGGCGTTGCGGGGATTAGCCAGCAGGGGTTCTCCCCGCAGTTCCCGCTCCCCGTTGAGCCGCTCAAAAGTTTTGTGGGGCATATACACCTCGCCCCGAACAATCAGCGTACCGGGCACTCCCTCCAGCCGCATGGGGATGGACCGGATGGTGCGCAGATTTTCTGTCACATCCTCCCCCACCTGGCCGTCCCCCCGGGTTGCTCCCCGAATAAACACTCCATCCTGATACTCCAATGCCACCGAAAGACCGTCCACCTTGGGTTCCAGCAGATATTCCGGTTCCGCCTCGCTTTCCCCCACACGGCGGTCGAAATCCAGCAGCTCATCTGGAGAAAACACATCCTGCAGGCTTTGCAGCGGCACCCGGTGAACTACCTGCTGGAAACTGCCCAGTGCCTTTCCCCCCACCCGCTGGGTGGGCGAGTCGGGCGTGACCAGTTTCGGGTGTTCCTCCTCCAGCGTCTCCAGCTCCCGGAGCAGACGGTCATATTCAAAGTCAGAAATGGTGGGTGCATCCATCACATAATAGTTATAATTGTGCTCCTCCAAGGTCTTTCGGAGCTGATTGATCTGCTGCTTCTCGTCCATATCATCCGTCCCCCTTCAAATTCAAATAGGTATCGGGCGTTTCGCCCACAATGACAGTTTCCGCCACACAAATACTGCTGTGGACGGACACCGGAAGAATTTCCCCTGGCAAAAACAGGTAGACTGTAGCATCTACATCCAGACATACCCGGTGAAGGGTTTGGTTCACCCCAGCCTCAGTAAATGTATTGGAGTAATCCGCCATTACGCTGCCTACCGAATCCACCCGTACCCGGACCATTGGCCCTACACTGGACAACATGGCCTGCCCAGTCAAGGATCCAAGAGGCACCCCAAGGGCATCTGAATCCAGCGCTCCGATCCGCTGGATAATGGCGTCAGTCACAAGCCGCCTGAACCGACTGGCTTGCACTGTGTTGCCGGTCAAAGAGGTGATTTTTCCCGATGCATCCTTTTCGACAGTGATAAAATCGGCGTAGGTCATTCCGTTTTGCTCCAAACAATCGTCCACAGCGGCATTGATGGCCTGGGTCATCAGATTAGTGGCCTGACTGGCCGCCGCAGCCTTCAGCACAGGCCAAATACGCCCATTGACAAAGTGAAAAAACAGCACAACTGCCATCAGCACCGCGAAAACCGGCAGCAATACCGTCAGCGGCCCCTCCTGCCGCAGGCGCAGGCAAAAGCGCCGGAGTTTTTCAGCCATAACAGTCACCCCCTGGAGTCACTGTATGCGGTCCACAGCCTGACCTATACCGAAATATCCGACAAGTTTAGTCCCTTAACAGCTCCTGCACTGCCAGCATCATTCCAGCTTTCCCCGACTCGTAAGTCAGCCCGCCCTGAAGGTATACGGTGTATGGCTCCCGCATAGGGGCATCGGCGGACAACTCAATGGATGCACCCTGGACGAAGGCGCCCGCCGCCATAATGACGGGGCATTCGTATCCGGGCATATCCCACGGCTCCGGCGTGACATAGGAATCCACCGGGGCCCCGGACTGGATGCCCCTACAAAAGCGTTTTACCGCCTCCGGTCCTCCCAAATGGATCATCTGAATAATATCGTGCCGGATCTCGTCTGACCGGGGCTGGGTCTCATAGCCCAACAGCTCCATGAGCTTTGCCCCGAGCACGGCAGTCTTGAGGGCCTGAGCCACTGTGTGTGGGGCCAGGAACAGCCCCTGATAAAGCAGGCGGTTGCTGCCCAGAGTAGCGCCGCACTCCTTACCGATGCCCGGACAGGTCAGCCGCATAGCGGCCCCTTCCACCAGGTCGCGCCGTCCGGCGATGTACGCCCCAGTGGGAGCCAGACCGCCGCCGGGATTTTTAATGAGCGAGCCTACCACCAGGTCGGCCCCTGCATGGGTGGGCTCCCACTCCTCTACAAATTCTCCGTAGCAGTTGTCTACCAGAATAGCGGCATTTTTGTTATTTTCCCGCACGATACGGCACAGTTCTCCAATCTCATCCACCGACAGGGATGCCCGGGTGGCATACCCTTTGGAGCGCTGGATCAGCACTGCCTTTACCTTGGGGTCGGCCACGGCCTCCGCCAGTCCCTCCAGGTCAGGCGCATCGTTCACCAGCTCAACTTGGCGGTACTCTACGCCGTAGTCCTTCAGGGAACCATGCCCCTTATCCGCTGCACCGATCACTCCCAACAGGGTGTCGTAGGGTGCGCCCACAGCGGACACCAGCACATCCCCGGCCTTCAACGCCCCAAACAGAGCGCAAGCAATAGCATGGGTGCCATTGACGAACTGGAGCCGTACCAGCGCGTCCTCCGTGCCAAACAACTGTGCATAAATTTCGTCCAGCTTGTCCCGGCCCAGGTCGTCATATCCATAACCGGTGGTGCCAGCAAAATAGCTCTCCGCCACCCGGTGCTCCTGAAACGCCGCCAGCACCCGCTGAGTGTTGCTCTGAGAGATGGCGTCGATGCGGGCAAACTGCGGGGCAAGATCGCACTCCGCCTGCTCTGCCAGAATACGGACATGATCTGATATCTGTAAAGCGAAACTCATTTAGACCATCTGTCCTTTCTCTATTTTATCGCTCCAGATGGCTGGCCGCAAAGGCCGCCGCCAAATCGGCACAGGCCTGCACATCGTCCAGGTCCACCATTTCCGTGGGCGTATGGGTATAGCGGCACGGGATGGAAATACCGCCGGTATACACGCCTCCACGGGTCTGGTGAATGGGTCCTGCATCGGTGCCGCCCACCCGGGACACACTGTGCTGGACGGGGATACCCTTTGCCTCAGCCAGCTGTGTCAACTTCTTTACCATCTCTGGGTGGCAGATGACAGAGCGGTCCATGATGTTAATTGCCGCGCCCTTGCCACACAGGGCGGTGACCTGGTGCTTGGCTCCCGGCCTGTCGTCTGTGCCGCACACATCCACTACAACACCGTAATCAGGGTCGATAGCCCAAGCGGCGGTCTTGGCCCCCCGGCAACCCACTTCCTCCTGAACCGAAAAGACAAAATACAAATCGTTGTCCGTCTCTTCCAGCTTTTCCATTACCATGAGCAGCACCAAGCAGGCAATGCGGTCATCCAGATACGGGGAGATCACCCGGCCACAGGCGTCATTGATGGGCGTGTCATACACCGCGCCATCCCCCACCTGAACCAGCATTTCCGCTTCCTCCCTGTTGGCTACGCCGATGTCGATGAGCAGGTCGGAAGGCTTCAGCTTATCCGTACCGGTGTCCTCCGGTGCGCAGATGAGGCCTTTCGTCCCGTTTTGGAACCGTATCGGCGTATACAGCACCTTGTCCGCGTGAACGCCGCCGATGCTGCCCACGTGGATGAAACCTTTCTCACTGATGTGGGTGGCCACCAGCCCGATGGAGTCCATGTGGGCAGAAAACATCACCTTTGGCCCACCTCCCTTTTTGCGGCATATCAAATTGCCCATCACGTCCCGGGAAATATCGTCCACATAGGGCGCGGCCAGCTTTTCTATCACCTGAGAAATCTCACATTCACAGCCGGAGAGGCCAAAGGCAGAGACCAGCTCCTCTATCGTTTTCACCATATCCATATTCGGTTCCTCCTGTTAATTCTCAGCCTGGGCCTGGATGAACAGCCTGGCCAGCGTCAGCATATGCTCTGTGTCGGCAAGGCTACATACGCTGCTGGGGGCGTGAAGGTAGCGCACGGCAGCGGAGATGCCAGCGACCCGTACTCCGGCCTTAGTGCGCTGGACGGCTTGGGCATCCGTACCACCGGACAGATAGTGCTTCATTTGCCAAGGCAGGCCGTTGTCCTTTGCCAGATTGCGCAGCTGCTCGAACAACACCCGGTCATAGACGGTTCCACCGTCCATCCAAGAAAGGACGGGGCCCTGCCCTGGCCAGCACACCTGCCTGTGTTCCTCCAGCGCAGGAGTGTCGGCGGAGGTGGTGCCCTCCAGAATCAGGGCGATTTCCGGTGTCACGGAGAACGCCACGCTGAAGGCACCTCTGGTCCCTACCTCCTCCATGACGGTGAACACGAATGTGCAGTCCATGGGCAGGTCCTCCTCCAACAGCTTCACCATCACGGCGCAGCCCACCCGGTCGTCGATGGCCTTGGCCTTAAGCATCCTGTCGCCGAACTCCACCACGTCGCTGGCAAATACACCGAAGTCCCCCAGTTCCACCTGGGCCAGGGCCTCCTCCTGGTCCTTTGCGCCGATGTCGATATAGTACTCGGTGAGCTTGGGCACCCGTTTGCGCTCCTCGGGGGTGGTCAGATGGATGGCCTTCAGTCCAATAATGCCAGAGATGCGCTTCACGCCGATGTCTACCCGCTTGCCCAGCAGCACCCGGCGGTCGATGCCGCCCACACAGCCGAATTTCAGATAGCCCTCCTCAGTGACCGACTTGATGATCAGCCCCACCTCGTCCATATGGGCGCACAGCATCAGCTGGTTCCCTGCCGCCTTCATGCCCCGTTTGAACACAATAAGGTTGCCCAACGCATCGGTCCGCACCTGATCCGCGAACGGCTCCACCCTGTGGCGGATATAACTGCGAACCTCATCCTCGAAGGAGGACACGCCGGACAGGGCGCACAGCGTTTTCAGTGTCTCTACCATTCCGGACCATCCTCCCCTCCAAGATTTGCCGCAAAGGCGGCCAACAGCCGGGCTGTATCCTCCAGATCGCTCAGCTCCAGTGTTTCCACCGGAGTGTGCATATATTTCAGTGGCAGGGACAGCACTGCAGTAGCGACTCCCTCGTTGCAGATTTGCATTTCCCAGCCGTTGGTGCCGGAGGACCGCTCCATGATCTCCGTCTGGACCGTGATCCCCTCCTGCTCTGCTGTATCCAGCAGCTTTTTCGCCATCCAGCGGGCCACGTTGGGGCCGATCCCCACTACCGGTCCGCCACCCATAACGAAGGTTTCATCTTTCTGACCGTCCGGTGTGCGGCCATGGGTCACGTCCACCGCTACGCAGAAATCCGGGGCCAGCGCCTGAACAGCTACGATGGCCCCGGCGCTGTTGGTCTCCTCGCAGACACTGCCCAGCACATACAGGTCTATATTCAGCTCCTGGTCCTGGAGCAGCTCCAGCACTCGAAGCAACGTAACGAAGCAGGCCCGGTCGTCCATAGCCTTGCCGCACACCTGCCGCCTGCCCAGCCGGGTGAATTCCGACCGGAACACCATAGGGGTACCCAAGGGGATACACCGTTCCGCCTCCGCTTGGCTCAGTCCGGTATCCACAAACATCTCCTTCAGCTCCGGAACCTTCTCCCGATCCTCCGCCGACAGCACATGGGGCGGCAGGCAGGCCACCGCCCCCAGCATGGAAGGCTCGGTTAGGATGGTCACCTCCTGGTCCGGCAGCATCCGGGGGTCCACCCCGATGGCCGCAAATCGCAAAAAGCCGTCCTCGATCCCGGTGACCGTCAGCCCCACCTCATCCAGATGGGCGTCCAGCAGCAGCTTTTTCGTCCCCGGCTTCCCGCAGCGGCGTATGCCGGTCACATTGCCCAGCCGGTCGATCTGCACCTCGTTCACCAGTGTCTCCAGCAGTTCCTTTGCCGCCAGCGCAGCTGGACGCTCGAACCCCGAAGGTGCGCCGATGGCGCTGAATCGCTTCAATATCCCTTCCAATTCCAAGATTTTGCACTTCCTTTATATGATCTTTCATACAAATGGGTCAAACACATACCTGAGTATTATACCCTATCCATTTGCACTTGACAATCACCCAAAGATGAAGTACAATATAAATTCGCAAGCGGGCTGGACAGCCGCGCGGACGGGGCGAAAGGCCTGCCCGTGAGGAAAGTCCGGGCTCCACAGGGCAAGGATAACGGGTAACGCCCGCCGGGGGCAACCCCAGGAAAAGTGCAACAGAGATATACCGCTTCGATCTCCAAAATGGGGCCCCCACAAAGCCGTCCTGCGGCTTTGTGGGGAGAGGAGGCACAGCAAAATGA
>CATJRT010000111.1 GCA_949742895.1 uncultured Eubacteriales bacterium
ACCCGTGAAGCGGGTGGGCCTGCTAATTCAACAAGTGGTATCAGGTTCAGGCGACGGCGGCAAAGGGTATGCGCCGGGATTGCTGCTGCTCCTGTTGCTGGGTGCTCTCCTGTTCCGGGTTGGCCTTGGTGACAGTGCGGGTGGTTCCGCCGGAGACATACGCCTTGCCGCATTCGGGACAGATGCTGGTGTGGTAGGTGACGGACTGGCGGACCACCCGGCGGTCCTCCCGTTTGGCCTCGGCCTGCTCCCGGACCACGTGCTCGTTCTCATGGCCCCGCACAGCGGAGGCCGCCTGCTCCGGGGCGACATTGGTGGGGGTCTTGAAGGACACTCCAGGGTCGTCGGAGCCGTCCTGGTACTTACGCTCCTTGCAGGTCTGGCACTCGCCCTCCTCCATGACCTCCTGGGCGCTCTTGGCCCCGTCCAGGGCGGGTGCGTCCGCCTGTTGGCTGCCGACGGCCTTGGCCTCACCCATAATGGGGGTCTGAGCCTGCTGGGCGGCGCTGTCGGGGTACTGGATACGCATCCGCACTGCCATTTCTGCAGGGTCAGAGGCATAGCGCAGCATGGCCGCCTGGGCGGGATCCTCGCCGGAATTCACCGGCCGGGCTGGAGTCACCGGCTGAACGGGGCTTTCCGGCTGAGCTGCACGCTGGGCCGTCCACACAGCGGCGCTGGGCTGGGTATTTTGGACCGGCTGCTTTTGGGCCGCGCTGTAAACACTCTGATACGGATTGTAATAGGCGCTGAGATTGGAAATGCCGCCGACCATAACATCACTTCCTTTGGAACAGTTTAGCTATCTCTAATTATGCCAGACAGCGGCCCGGTTTGTCAAGACCGCTTCCAGGCGCTGCGGCTGAACAGCACCAGAATGGGGTACATTTCCAGCCTGCCCAGCACCATGGCAAAGGACAGCACCAGCTTGCTCAGCACGGAGAAGGCGGAGAAATTGCCCATAGGGCCCACCATGTCCAGGCCTGGGCCCACGTTGCTGATACAGGTGATGACGGAGGTGAGGGTGGTGGTGAAGGAAAAGTTGTCAAGCCCTACTACCACCGCCATACCGAACACCAGGAACAGGTTGATGATGAAATAGCACTGGGTGGTATGCAGGGTCCGCTCCGGCAGGGGCGCGCCGTCCAGCTGGACCACCGACACCGCCCGGGGATGGATGATGGAGCGCACCTCCCGGTGGGCGGAGCGGATGAGGATAAGGATGCGGCTGCACTTGATGCCGCCGCCGGTGGACCCGGCGCAGGCCCCGATGAAGGTGAGCACTACCAGCAGCACCTTGGAAAATTCTGGCCACAGCTCATAATTTGCGGAGGAGAAACCGGTGGTGGACACGATGGACGCCACCTGAAAGGCGGCATACCGCAGGCAGTCCGCTGCGCTGTCGTAGATATCCCGAAGGTTCCAGGCAATAACCACGGTGGAAAGGGCCACCATCCCCAGGAAAAACCGCAGCTCATCGCTTTTCAGGGCTTGCCTGGCCTTGCCGGTGAGTATGAGAAAGTAGACGGCGAAGTTGACGGAGAACAGCAGCATGAACACCGTGATGACAATTTCAACGGCGGGGCTACCGAAGGCGCCCACAGAGAGGTTCCGGTTGGAGAAGCCGCCGGTGCCAGCGGTGGACATGGCGTGGGTGACGGCCTCGTACCAGTTCAGACCTGCCACACGCAGGCACAGCGCCTCCAGCACGGTGAGAGACAGGTAAATGGCGTACAAAATCTTGGAGGACTGGGAGGCGCGGGGGACCAGCTTGCTTTTCACCGGGCCGGGGCTTTCTGCACGGATGAGGAAGTTGGAGCTGATGCCCAGGAAGGGCAGCAGGGCGGCGGTGAGGATGAGCACCCCCATGCCCCCCAGCCAGTGGGTGAGGGATCGCCAAAACAGCAGCCCCATGGGCAGGCCCTCAATGGTGGTAAGGATGGTGGCCCCGGTGGTGGTGAAGCCGGAGATAGTCTCAAACAGGCAGTCGATATAGGGTCCGAACTGTCCAGAGAACCAGAAGGGCAGCGCCCCGAACGCGCCGAACAGCACCCAGATCAGGCCCACGGTGAAGAAGCCCTCCCGGGCGAAAAAGTCCTTTTTCGGGCGGAAGAGAAACACCGGAACGGCAGCGGCCGCCAGGATGATAAGGATGGAACACAGGAAAGGGATAGGGCTTTCCTGATACAGCAGGGACACCGCCAGCGGGATGAGCATAGCCCCTGCCTCGATGAACAGGGTGAAGCCGGTCACACGCAGGACTAATTTGAAGTTCATGCTCAGCCCCCCGCACCCTCGGCGTAAATATCGTTCAGGTCCAGGATGCCGCTGTCACGGGCCACCACGATCACGTCGTCGCCGTTTTCCAGGCAGGTGGAGCCCTCCGGGATAATGACCTTCCCCCGGCGGACGACGACGGCGACCAGGACGCCCTGCCGTAGCCGCAGGTCCTTCAGCGGGATGCCCAGGTTGCGGGTGGCGGCGGTGACGGGGAACTCCATGGCCTCTGCCCGGCCTCCGGCAATGCGGTACAGGGCGGTCATGGCGGTGCCCTTGGAGTTCTGAAGGCCTCGGATAAGCCGCAGGATCTGGTAAGCGGTGGTGAGCTTGGGGGATACCACCGACTCCACCCCGGCGGAGCGGGCAATGGCGGTATAGTTTTGCCGGCTGGATTTGGCCACTACCTTGGACACCCCCGCCTGATGGGCGTAGAGGGAGATAATGAGGTTGTCCTCGTCCCGGTCGGTGAGGGCGATGAAGGCGTCGCTGGCGGCCAGGCGCTCCTCAGTGAGCAGCTCGGGATCGGTGCCGTCGCCGTGGAGGATAAGGCTGTGGGGGAAGCGCTCAGCCAGGGCGCGGCAGCGGTCCTCATCTCGTTCCACCACCTTGCAGTTTATGCCCAGCCGTTCCAGCTGGGGCAGCAGGTAGTAGGCGATGCGCCCGCCGCCCAGGATAAAGGCGGAGCGGATGCGGTGGGTCTGGCGTCCCAGCAGCTTAAAAAACTGGTGGATGCCGTTGGGGGTGCCCGCCATGTACACCTTGTCCTCCGTGGTGAGGGTGGACGAGCCGTTGGGGATGAACACGTCCTCCCCCCGCTCCACAGCGCAGAACAGGATAGGCAGGTCCCGGATTTTGGAGGTCAGGGAGGCCAGGGTCCGGCCCGCCAGGAAGTCCCCCTCCTGGATGTGGAAGGACACCAGCTCCACCCGGCCCCGTGCAAAGGAGTCGATGTTGGCGGCAGTGGGGAAGCGCAGCAGACGGGAAATTTCCCCGGCGGTGGCCAGCTCTGGATTGACAAGCATGGTGATGCCCAGGTCCTGCCGCAATGTGTCCAGATCGTTCATATAGTCGATGCCCCGCACCCGGGCCACGGTATAGGGTATACCCAGGCGGTGGGCGCAGTGGCAGCACAGCAGGTTGATCTCGTCGGAGCTGGTGGCGGCGATGAGCACGTCCGCATCCTTGGCCCCGGCCTCCAGCAGTACGTCCCGGGAGGAACAGCTTCCTTTGAGGCACATGAGATCCAACTGGTTGGACAGGCGGTTGAGGGCGGCCTCAGACACGTCTACGATGGTGATGCTGTGGCCTTCGCCGGACAGATGCTCGGCCAGGGTGGAGCCCACCTTGCCGCCGCCGGCAATGATGATGTTCAAACAAATCAGCTCGATTCCTTGATTGTTAAGGGGTGGGGGCGCTGCCATCATAGTATATGTGGCGGGAAAAAGCAATACGCGTTTGTGCGCCAATGGTTCAGCAGGCAAGCCCCCGCCCTTGGACGGCGGCCAGCAGCCGGTCCAGCGCCCCAGCCAGCACGCTGCGGGGACAGGCCAGGTTGACCCGCTCGAAGCCGGGTGCGCCGAAGGGTGCGCCGTGGCTCAGATAGAGCTGGGCCTCCTCCTCCAGGAAACGGGCCTGTTCCTCCGGGGACAGCCCCAGGGGAGACAGGTCCATCCAGGCCAGGTAGGTGCCCTCCAGGGGGGAAAGATACACCGCAGGGAGGTGTTCCGCCAGGAAGTTCCGCAAATAGCGGTGGTTTTCCCCCACATAGTTGATGAGTGCGTCCAGCCAAGGGGCGCACTGCTCATAGCCTACCTCTAGTGCCCGGACGCCGAAGGTACTGAAGGTGTAGCAGCCTGAGCGGGACACCTCCTGCTCCAGCGCCGCTTTTTTCGACCGGTCGGGAACCAGCATGTTGGCGCAGCACAGCCCCGCCAGGGAGAAGGTTTTGCTGCACGCGGTGCCGGTGACGGAGTTCTGAGCGTATTTCCCGCCTAAGCTGGCGAAAGGAATATGGCGGAAGGAATGTTGGACCAGGTCGCAGTGGATCTCGTCGCTGAGAACCAGTACATTGTGCTCCAGACACAGGTCCCCCAGGCGGCGCAGCTCCGCTTCCGTCCACACCCGGCCCACCGGGTTGTGGGGAGAGCAGAGAATGAGGGCGGTGACATCGGGCCGAGAGAGCTTGTCCTGCAGATCATCGAAGTCCATTTCATACCGGCCGTTTTCCAGCTTTAAGGGGCTTTTTACCAGGGTGCGGCCGTTGTCCTTCACAGCGTCGAAGAAGGGGGGATAGACGGGCGGTTGGATGACGATGCCGTCCCCCGGACGGGTCAAAGCGCGGATGGCGGCGTTCAGGCCCTGCACCACGCCGTTGACCCGCACCACCCAGTTCCGCTGGATTTCCCAGCCGTGGCGGGAGGCCATCCAGCCGTAGAGGGCGCTGTAGTAGCGGTCCCCCCAGCCGGTATAGCCCCATAGGCCGGAGCGGACGGTTTCCTCCAGTGCGGCGATAATGGCGGGGGGCGAGGAGAATTCCATATCCGCCACCGACAGAGGGACGATGTTCGGGCCATGGCCCGGCCCCATCAGGTCCCATTTTTCCGCCTCCGCGCCAATGCGGGGAGGGACAACACGGTCGAATTGACTTTCCATAGGGATCAAACTCCTTCATGCTTGATAGAAAAGCCGCTTGGTAAAAACGGGGTCCCCGTTTTTTGCAGTGCAGCCAGGGGCAGGGGAATAGCCGTGCTTTTGATAAAAACCGGGGGCAGTGTCTGTGGTGAGGACGCTGGTGTAAATGCCGGCGTCCAGGAAATGGGACTCGGTCATGCGGAGTAGGGCGGAGCCGTGGCCCTGGGCGCGGAACCCAGGGGCCACCCAGAATTCCCGGATAAAGCCGCAGGTCTCCTCAAGGAACCAGCTTGTGAAGGTGATGGGACAGAACTGAAGGAAGCCAACGGCTGCGCCTTCCGGCGCGGTGCGCAGGAAGGCGGCGTTGTCCGCCTGCCCGGCCATTTCCCGGAACAGTCCGTCCCAATCGGAGACATGGATGTCCAATTCAGTGAAATATTGCCGGAAAGCGTGTTGGAACGCCGGCAGGGAAAGGTCTGCGATCAGTTCGTCGTGAAAGGGGTGGTGCATGTCAGTCGTTTGCATCAAAATTAAGGACCTCCAAAATTGATATTTGGAGGGTCAGAGGCTGTAGACCCTCCATACACAGTTCGTTTTCTTCATACACGATCACCCTTTCCGTTCAAAAGCTGCGGCGGGTAGAGGGCACCGGCAGGCCGCGCAACAGATAGTATAGCATCATTTCCAGGGGAATTCAATTCCTATCCGGAAGATGAATGGAGTGTAGATTTACACTTCTATTCGAACGAGGCCACCTGTTTAAGCAATGGCAAAAAAAGGAGAAAACGAAAATGAGAATTAAAGTAATTGGTAAGGCCCATCTGAAAGGCACCAGCAAGAGAACTGGCAATCCCTATGACTTCATCCAGATTCACTACAACGGTCCAGCCTTCGGCGTGGAGGGCGTCGCCGCCTGCACCCTCTCCCTGGACCCGCAGCAGTACCCCTATGACCGCATCACCATCGGCGGCGAATATAACGTGGAATTTGGCCCGCGGGGCTATCTCGTGGAGTTCACTCCCGTCGCAAAAGGCTGATGGACGGTCCCGGTATTTCCCATCTGCAATCAGACCTTCCCTGCCGTGCCTACCCCAAAGGTTGTGCAAAGTGCCGCTATCGCTGGTGGTGCTTCCTTTTCCGTGCCCATCCCTTGCCCGCTCCCCCCCATCCGGGCGGTAGCCCGGAGGGCCGGGAAGGACAGTATTACCCTTCCCGGCTTTTGTATGTTTGTATGAACCCCCACAAAACCTGCGTGTTTTCAGCGCTTCCCGGCTTTTGTGCGGTTTGTATGAACTTGTATGACGTATGAAAGGGCGTGTTTCCCATGCCGCAGTCCCGCAAATGGCAGCTCACCTTCAACAACCCCGCCGACCACGGCTTTTCCCACAACGCTATCGTGGAAGCCATTGAGAACCTTGCCTCTGTGGTTTACTGG
>CATJRT010000112.1 GCA_949742895.1 uncultured Eubacteriales bacterium
CCCTTCCAGTCCACCGTTTCACTCTCCGGCTTCAGCCAGACGAAAACCTCGTTTTCCGGCTGGTCACGGAACAGCTCCACAATGGAGTCGGTGATGCTGGTCTGCACATAGTCGGGAATATCCGCCGGCGTCTGGAACAGCCCGCCGGATCTCATATACTCCATGAACTGATCGAAGGAGGGGCTTTCTGTTTGTAGGACAAAGCGGCAGTGTTCATAGAAGCTCAGGTAGGGGACACGGATCACATCACAGCGGTCATACAGCGTCCGCTTTCCGGCCACATAAAGGGCCAGCAGATTCGTTCCCGCAATCACGACTTTATGTCCATACAGCCGCACCTGGGTATCGTACAGATAATTTCCGCTATTCAGAAAATTGGAGAAGAACCCGATCTCGTCGATAAAGATATAGGAAAGTTCCCGATGGGCCTCCAGCTCCAGATAAAGGTCGTCAAAGTTATCGCCCTTCATCCCGGTGAAATAGCCGATCCTGTCGGCGGAGATTCCCTGATCCAGCAGCTTTTTGATCGCTTGCAGCAGAAGGGTGGTTGTTCCGCTTCCCCGCATCCCATACAGTGTGCAGACCCGCAGGCAGCCGTCATTGGGGCTGTTCAGATAATCCATCAGGGCATTGAACGGATGGCGTGCCTTTGGAGGAGGCATCAATAGCCGAAGTTGTTCGTCAGTAATAAATATGATGGCAGATCACCTTACTTCTCTAAAGATATGTAGATAAATTGTTTTTTTGAGTGCTTTTCGGACAAGTATCAGAAAAAGTCCGACATCATTCCATGTTGTTTCTACACCGAAAAACAGTGTTTATACACCTTTATTCGTAATAACTATTATCTGTATTTTTTGTGTAGTGTCAATAGGACTTATAGAAAGGCCCTCGTTATATGAAAAAATGGGCTGCATAACCCGAAAGGTTTTGCAGCCCATGAGAGAAACGATTGATTAGAGTATCATTCAAAGTATTGCTTCCAGAGAGAAAAATCCTCTGTTCCCAGCAGCGCTTCCATATAGGAAGCGTTCTGATATTCGCTGTCCCGGAACTCCTCCAGACAAGCGTAGCAGCTGCCGTCCACGCCGGTTTCCTCGTCCACCTGTTCGGGACGAAGGCCGCGCGCGGCGCACCAGTCCCGCTTGTAGAGGCCGTAGGCTTTCAGAAGAAGCAGCTCCTGCTGCCACTCACCTTTCGGCAGTTCACCAATGGGGAGCCAGGTCGGGATCTCCGAAAAGGACAATCCGTCCCGCCAGCGGATTACCGCTCCCATAGCGTTGGTTTTCAGCTGCGGGAGAAACGGCTCCTTGATGTCATAGTTGAGATAGAGAAACAGGAAAAGGGAGGAACAAAGATTTTCCTTCTGTTCATCGGACATCTGCGGCCAAATGGGGTGCAGTGACCGCACAAACAGCGCCAGGATCTCTCCCCACATTATGCCGGTTTGCTCTCCCTCCTCACTGCACAGGTGGCCCATCCACTGCCGCACCGTTACCGTTCGGTCGGTACCGCCGCAGGAAGTACCCGGCTGCAGCACATAAAAGGGGGCAGGCTCCCCCGGCTGAGAAATCCGGGCCAGGGGGTAGACAGCGCAGACCATCGGTTTGTCCTGATGGACAACGCATTTTTTGTTCCGCAGGAAAGGACAGGAATTGTCCGGAGGGACCGGCCTGATCCGAACCACGGGGAAGTGGCTGTCCGTCCCTGTGTAGGTATCGCAGTATTGGTCCACGATCTCTGAAGGGGCACGCCCAAAATACCGGGCGATCCGAAAGAGGTCATAGGGGGTCAGCAGCACATCCTTCCGATTTTTGCAGCATTTGCCGCAGGCTTTGCAGCGGAACCGGAAGGTATCGTCCAGCCCCATTTTGTGGCTCATTATGTAGTCAATATCCTTTTTGAAGTCCTTTGCCATTTCTATTCTCTCCTTTTTCTTAGTCCAGCATAGCCATGAGATCCGAAACCGTGATTTGTGGGATTCCAAGGTCAGCGGCCCTGTTCAGCTTGGTTGCGCCGGGTTTTTCCGCCACCACGAGGTAATCGGTAGAACGGGTGACGGAAGAACCCATCTTCCCACCGGCCTGCCGGATCATAAATTCCACCTCAGACCGTGTGTAGTTGGGGACCGTCCCGGTCACAACAACGGTTTTCCCCACAAGAGAACCAAGGACTGTGCTTTGTTTCTCTTTGAAGCAGGGCCTCGCTTCCCGGTAATTCTCATCCGGCTTCCTGTCTGTGTACGAAAGCAGGTCGAACGCCCATGTCCCAATCTGATCCGCACCGGGAGCGAAGGAAGGATATTCTCTGTCCCCCCGGCCGTTTCCGCAGGTCGTCAGCAGGGAAAGCGGATCTGGGCAGCTGTCGCCGGTGCGGTTGAAGCCGATATAATTCCCCATATCGAGGTAGACCATCTTACTGTGGTTGATGAGGTACGCCCCTTTTGTTTTCATCTGAACGGCGAATTGGAGCATATCCGGAGGAAACTGTTTCGGCAAGATGATCCGGCCGGCGCTGACTCTGCCCCACGCCGTCTCGTAATACTCCATGAATTCCTCCTCCGGCAAGGCATCCGCATAAAGGTCAATGCCGGGCTGATAGGGCTCATCGGCAAGCGAACCCATCCAGCAGACCCTTTGGGGCCTTTGAGAAAGAAGGATATAGACAGCGTTGGCAAGCCGATTGCCCGGACCGATCCCATTGGGAACGCCTAACCTTACGGGAACGCCAAAATCGGCGGGGTCGATCCGCATCAGCTTTTTGCCGTCACAGACGACCACTCGAAAGTTCTGTTCCATCTTCATTTCCTTTCTGAAAACCAGGATACCGGAGGAAAATTCCCCCGGCACCCCTTTTTCTCGTTATTCGGCGGCCATCTGAAGGAACTGCTCCTCCGTGATGACCGGGATCCCCAGTTCCTTTGCCTTGGTCAGCTTGCTGCCTGCCTTCTCTCCTGCCAGGACGAAATCCGTCTTCTTGGAAACGCTGCCGGCAGCTCTGCCGCCCAGCTCCTCGATCCGGGCCTGGATGCCGGCGCGGGTGAAGTTTTCCAGCGTGCCGGTGACAACAACGGTTTTGCCGGAGAACGGATTCTCCGCAGCCTTCTTGATCTCCATATCCATAAAAACGACCTCCCTTTTCATTGCTTCCCACAGAGCCCGATGCCCCGCGTCCTCGAACCAGGTGTAGATATTTCCGCAGAGGGTATCCCCGAAATCCGGCAGCCGGGTAAAGTCAAACCGTTCCCGGACGGCCTCCTCAAAGGCCGTGATGTCGCCGCAAAAATGCCGGGCGATGGCCTTGCTGGCCGTCTTGCCGATCATGGGGATGTCGATGGCCACCAGAAAATGCTCAAAGGTCACATTCCTGCTCGCCTTGATGGCCGACCACAGCCGTTCGTAGGACTTGGGGCCAAAGCCGTCCATCTCCAGAATTTCTTCCCTGTGTTCGTTCAAATGGAACAGGTCCGGGTAGGAGTGGATCCAGCCCCGGTCCACAAATTTCTCCAGCGTGGTTTCCGACAGCCCCTCTATGTTCATGGCGGGCTTGGCCACAAAATGGGTGAGCCTTGCGATGTGCTTGGCAAGGCAGTCCGAATTATTACAGACCAGCGTTTCCACACATACGCCGTCATCATTGGGCTTTTCCGAAACCTGGATTTCCGCGGGACTGCCACAGCAGGGGCAGACGACCGGCAATTCCGTCGTACCGATCTGCCCGCTGTGATCCAGA
>CATJRT010000113.1 GCA_949742895.1 uncultured Eubacteriales bacterium
CCGGGCGCTGCTGGAGGCCATCGAGGGCAAGGCAATTTCATGACAAACGCGCCCTCTGGCTATGCCGGAGGGCGCGTTTTCTATGCGTTATACGTTCAGCCAGCGTTGCAGCCCGGACAGATCCTCCGCGATGTGTACGTGGGGATACGCCGCGAAGGCCTCCCGGGGGGTGGTGCCGTTGAGCACCGCGCAGAAATCGCATCCCGCCGCCTGAGCCGTGGCGGCGTCGATGGTGGTGTCTCCGCAGAACAGCACCTGCTCCGCCTCCAGGCCCAGCTTATCCAGGGCAAAGTGAAGCCCCTCCGGGTCAGGCTTGGCTCTGGTCACCTCGTCACCCCCCACCACCAGGTCCAGCAGGTGGTCCAGCTTCCGGAAAGCGAAGATATCTCGCAGTGTGACGCCTGGCTTGGTGGACACGATGGCGGTGCACACACCCCAGTCCCTCAGTCCCGCCAGCAGCTCTGCCGCACCGGGAAACAGCAATGTACCCTGAATCATCATAGTCCGCCCCTCTCCTGTAGCCAGCTTACCCACAGCGAGCTGGAACTGACGGTAAAACTCCTGCCGCCGCCCCTCGTCGGCATCGCCGGACAGGTGGGTGTAGCTGTCGAACAGGGTCAGGCCGATGGTTGGCCGCACCTGCTCCTGTGTGGGCGGTTCCAGCCCCAATGCCTGAAACCCCATCTGATAGCCCCGGACGATAGCCGGCGTAGAATCCCCCAGCGTATAGTCGAAGTCGAAAAAAATGCCTTGATACCGCATGAAAAAGCCTCCGCTCTCTGTATTGTCGCCAGTATCATATCACAAACCGGACCTGGTTTCAACTCTCCGCCTGCTCCAGCAGGTTGGCCGCGCCATAGCGCAGGCAGCGGTACAGCCGCTGCCGCCCCCTCTTCAGTGTGCGGGACACCGTGGACTTGTTCACACCACACTGCTTGGCGATGGCCTCCATGCTCATGTTCTGTCCATAGTAGAGGATCATATATTCCCGCTGGCGCTGGGTGATATCCTGGCGCAGGGCGTGGGTAAGGTTCCGTTTCAGCCGGTTAAGCTGGTCCCGGTTGTCCTCCGCCATCAGGTTGGTGTAAACTGCCAGGTCCACCATGCCAAAGGTATTGTCGTAAGAAATCGTGCGCATGGGTCATCTCCTCCTCCTGTGGTCTGCCGGGGTGCTTCTGGCCTGCCGCCGGGGGGTAAATTTCTGATAATACCGCCCCAGATATCGGGCCACCGCCCGTGTCTCCCGGTACATGGAGCGCAGGGGCCGCAGCCGCCCTTCCATCTGGCGGGCCTCCTGTTCGTCCGCCGCCTTACGCGCCCGCTCCAGCTCCGCAATCCGCCCGTGAAGCCGGGCCGCTGTCTGTTCGTATTCCATGGATAGCTCGTATAGTGTCATTGCTCTTTGTTTTCTCCGCGACCGCTCACCCGTCTACGCCGGTGGGCGAAGTAGCTTCGGGCATAGCGGGCCAAGCAGTCCTCGCAGACCGCCCGCCCGTCCAATTCA
This sequence comes from uncultured Eubacteriales bacterium, assembly GCA_949742895.1. Next base: position 1,505 of record CATJRT010000113.1, read on the forward strand.
AAATAGGGGTCTCCGGGATACAGCTCCTCTGTGCACAAAGCGCAGGCCATCTCCCCGGCCCCGGTCTGATCCCATCCTGCCGTCGCAGTCCTTCCTTTCCTCTTCGTTTTTTGTTTTTCGTTTTTTTCAGAAAACTGTTGACAAGTCCTCCTCCTGCTGCTATAATGATCATCGTTGCAAACGGGAGTCACTTCTGTGCTGGTGTAGCTCAGCTGGTAGAGCAGCTGATTTGTAATCAGCAGGTCGGGGGTTCGAATCCGTCCACCAGCTCCACCTTTTTCCCGTTAATTAAATATGGAGGAGTACCCAAGTGGCCAAAGGGGACAGACTGTAAATCTGCTGGCTTTGCCTTCGATGGTTCGAATCCATCCTCCTCCACCAGAAAATGAGTGATCCCTAAGGGATTGCTCATTTTTTATCTGCGGATGGATTCAAAAGGCGGCTCTTGGCGGGGGGCCAGTGGCGTTCCGCAACCGCCGTGACTCTTCCTCAGAAAAGCGAATCCATCCTCCTCCACATCACCGCAAGCTATGTATTGCTTTGTGGTGACTTTTTTAAGTCACCGTTCGCTCATTCCGCTGCGGCTCCTCTCCCTACAAAAGCTGAAGGACACTTTCGCGGGGGCACGTTTTGGCAAGCTTTATTTCACTTGCACCTTCTTCATAAACTACACCCCTATGTACGTTTCTACAATATTACCATCTCCATTCAAACGTTCTAATTTAGAACTTTTGTTTCATTACGGTTATTACCTTACCACCTTCACTTTTAGAAGTCAAGGTATGAAGGTGGATTTATTTATAGTATTTTTTGGAAAAAGCCCGTAAAATAGGACTCTTTTCCCTGGGCGTTGCATGTCCGCCGCCGCAAAAACTCGATTTGCCGCTGATTTGCGGCGGCAGGGGTTGACGGCGGCGGTTTGGGGGGAGTATAATCCGGGTGTGCTATCAAGAACTTTCAGGAGGACGTCATGAAAAAACGAACGACATTCGGACTGCTGGGCCTGGCTGCGGCAGGCGCAGGAGCGGCGGGCGGCCTGACCGCCATAGGCAATTACCTTTATAGCCGGGTCATGATTCCCCAGCGCCGGGACCCCGATGCGGAGGATGGTAACCCGGTCCAGTCCCCGGGCCGGATGTGGGCCCGTCAGGGGGACGGCTTTCGGGAGGCCACCATCCAAGCGGCGGACGGGCTGATCCTGTGGGCGGCGCTGGCCCCGGGCCAGTCGGACTGCCACCGCTGGGCCATCTGCGTTCACGGCTATCATGACACCTTTGAATCCATGGGCGCCATCGCCCGGCAGTACTGGCAAGCGGGCTGGAACGTGCTCATGCCCGACCAGCGGGGCCACGGCAAAAGCGAGGGAACCTATGTAGGTTGGGGCTATGACGAGCGGCTGGACCTGCTGGGTTGGGTAAACTACGTCCTCCGGCGGGATCCGGAGGCGGAAATCTTGCTCCATGGCGTGTCTATGGGCGCAGCGGCGGTGCTGATGGCCTCCGGCGGCGCTTTCCCCCGGCAGGTAAAGGCCGCAGTCTCTGACTGCTCCTATACTACCATCGAAGCGGAGATGCGCCATGTACTCAGCACCCGCCGCCGGGAGCTGGCCCCCGGTGCCCTGCCCCTTCCAGCGGGCATCCTGTTCTCCTCCCTGCGCAAAACCGTTTTGCGCCGTGCGGGCTACGACCTGCGGGAGGCTGCGCCGGTGGAGGCGGTGGCTCACTCCAAGACTCCCACTCTGTTTATCCACGGCGTAGAGGACGATTTTGTCCCCGCCGCCATGATGAGCAAGCTGTACCAGGCCGCCTGCTGTCCCAAGAGCTTTCTGTGGATGCCAGGGGCGGGCCACGCAGAGGCAGTGGGCGCCGACCCGGACCTGTATTGGACCTCTGTGTCCACCTTCCTCCAGGACTATTTCCCCGGCGTTGAGCTGTAACAAAAACCCCGCAGTCGCTGACTGCGGGGTTTTTCTCCTATTTTTCCTCCCTACCCCTCCGCCGGTACCAGTCCAGCCGGTCATTGTACTTCCGCCCGGATAGGTGGTAATAGAGCTCAATGCCTGCCGTGATAAACAGGAAAATCACGAGGAAGATGACTACAAACGACACCCAGGCTCCGATGTCTTCTGTGGGAAACCAGCCGAAGCCCACAGCAAAAGCGGTGAGCACCACAAAAAACGGAACGGCAAACACCACCATGCGCCAGCCGTAGGCCAGCTTCTTGAACAGCAGGTCGGAAAAAGCGACCACCTGCATCATCCCTGCCGCTAAGCTCACCAGCAGCAGGGAAAGCAGGGTAGGCAAAGGAGCCGACTCCTGCTGGTACATGAACAGAAAAAATAGATAGAAACACATGGTGGCAGTATAAATCAATGCGGCCCTCTCCTTGACAACAATAACCACCTGGAAAAACTTTTTCATCTCACAACACTCCTTTCAAAGCTCCAATTTTTTCTTGATTGCAGGGACGTACTGGCGGTTGGCCACCACCACCTCGCCGTTAGACATGGTCAGCCGCAGCCGCCCGCCGAAGTCGGGACGCAGGGACTTCACCTGCCCAAAGTTCACGATGGCCGACTTACTCACCCGGACGAAATCCCGCGGAGCGAGCTGCTCCTCCAGCTCGTACAGCCGCAGGCGGCTCTCATACACACCGCCGGCGGTGTAAAGAAAGGTCCCCCGGTCCACCGTGTCGATATACAGTATGTCATTCTCTTCCAAAATGCAGGTCTGACCGTCCCGTTCCCCGGTGAGCCGGGCCGTGGACAGGCGCAGCAGCTCCACCAGCCGGGCGGTCTGAACGTCCATCCGGCGGCAACGGATGATCACCTCCGTCTGCTCCAGCTCTGGCCGTTCCTCCACGGTCACTTTCATGGGCAACACTCCTTTCTGCGCCGTCGCAAGCTGCCCCGCTGCGTTTGCGGGGCCCCCTCTTCACAAGCTCCATATCTTCGCTTCAGCCTTTCGGTCGCACACTCAGGATACACACTCCCGCCGTCCTTGGCAAGGGGGCCGTGCGCAACCTGCTGGATGGATACCCCAAGCTGCAAAATCCCGCTTCCTTTCTCTGCGGCGGTGTGCTACAATACCAACTGTACCCCCTGCTACAATGCAGCAAAAAATTTTTTCTGCCCTGCAATAAAAGCCCCCTCCCCCACGTTATTACTATAGACAGGAGCGATAGCCATGTTAGTTTTTTGCACGACGGTTTCGGCAGAGCAGTCCGGCGGCAGCGCACAGTCGCTGGACCGCTGCATTGCGTCCGCCGCGCAGGGCGGCAGAGAGGGACTGGCAGAGCTGTACCGCCTCACCCACGCTGCCGTCTACGGCTTTGCCCTGTCCATCGTGAAGAACGCGCAGGACGCGGAGGATGTGCTTCAGGACGTTTACCTCCAAGTGTGGCAGAGCGCGGGGAGCTACCGCAGTCAGGGCAAGCCCATGGCCTGGCTGCTCACCATCGCCCGCAACCTGGCCCTGAGCCGCCTGCGGGAGCGCTCCCGCACCGTCCCCCTCCCGCCAGAGGACTGGCGGGTCCGGTTTGCCCAGGCCCCTGCCGTCACCCATGAGGAGCGGCTGGCACTGGAGGCGCTGCTGGAAGCCCTGTCCGACCAAGAGCGGCAGGTAGTCGCTCTCCACGCCATCGCGGGGCTCAAGCACCGGGAGATCGCCCAGCTCCTGTCCCTCCCCCTGTCCACCGTTCTTTCCAGGTATCATCGGGCTTTGAACAAGCTCAAACTCACGCTGAAGGAGGAAAACAACCATGCGTAACGACAAATTGGAGCGGCGGCTGCGGACCGCCGCAGAACACGCCGCCCCCGACGTGCTGGACCAGGTCCTCTCCTCCTGCGGCGGACAGAAAGGAACTGTGATTGCCATGGAAACACCGAGAAAGAAAACACTCTTCCCCGCCTTCGCTGCTCTGGCCGCCATGCTGGTGCTGGTGTGCGCCGCCGTCTTTGTCCTCTTCCCGGTCCAGCGGGGCAGCGCCAGCTCCGCCATCATCACCCTGGACGTGAACCCCAGCCTCTCCCTCACTGTAGATGCTGGCGAGCACGTGGTGGAGGCCGTTCCCCTCAACGACGACGGCCGGGTGGTCCTGAAGGACATGGACCTCACCGGCTCCGACCTGAACGTGGCGGTGAACGCCGTCATCGGCTCCATGCTCCAGCACGGCTATCTCGACATTGACAATTTTGAAAACGCCATTCTGATCTCGGTGGAGAGCGGCGACGCGGACCGGGCCGCTCAGCTCCAGCAGCAGGTCAGCGAAACCATCTCCGGCGCGTTCCAGGCCGACGATCCCCTCATCCTTACCCAGACTGTCGCCGTGGACAACGACCTGGCGGCACTGGCCGAACAGTACGGCATCTCCCAGGGCAAGGCTGCCCTCATCCGGGAGGTCACTGCCCAGGACAGCACCCTCACCTTCCAGACCCTGTCTCCCCTCACCATCAACGAAATCGCCCTCATTGCCAACTCCCGGGGCCTGTCTACCGGCGCAGCCACCCAGACCGGCCAAGCCAGCGAGGCGGCCTATATCGGCACCCAGGCCGCTCTGGGCTATGCCTGCGGCCAAACCGGAATACCGGTGAACGGCGTGCTGGATCCCAAGGTGGAATTTGACTGCGAGGACGGCGTGATGGTCTACGAGGCGGAGTTCTGCTACGACGGCACGGAGTATGAGTACGACATTGACGCCCGCACCGGCGCGGTGCTCCATTCCCACCACGAAGTCTGCGACCACAGCAGCCACGCCGGACACCACGAGGACGGCCACCACAGCGGACAGTTTACCCAGCCCTCCGCTCCAGTCCCCTCCTTCTCCGTCCCCACAGCCCCCTCCGCCAACCC
>CATJRT010000114.1 GCA_949742895.1 uncultured Eubacteriales bacterium
CAGCGAGTCCCAGATTATCACTCTGCCCGACGGTACCCTGCGTATGTACTCCCGCAGCGAGGGTTCCCGTGCTGCCCATTACACCGACAGCACCGACGGTGGCAAGACCTGGGGCGCAACTCAGCTGGATTTCGGTCTGGCAAACGGTTCCAACTGTATGTACTCCGTCATCAACGTGGCGGGTACGCTGGAGGGACCCGACGGCGAAACCTATGAGAACGTGGTCATGGCGTCCTATCCTGAGGGGAACGGCGGCTACAGCGCTTGGGGCAACCGCTCTAACGGTTCCCTGCGCCTGGGCTACATCTCCGGCAGCACGGAAGAGGGTTGGACCATCAATTGGCTGGGCGAGCCCAAGCTGTACCACGGCGAGGCGGGCACCTATTTTGCCTACTCCTGCCTGACTCAGTTCCATGGGGACAGCAATAAGCCCATCGACCAGTTCGGTGTGCTGTACGAGCCCAATGACAACGCAAATTCGCGTCCGAGCCTGCCCGTGGATATCTGGTACAAGGAATTCGACGTTGCCTTTGTCTTGGGCGAGGGCTGGACCCTCAGCCTGTGCAGACCTGACAGCCACACTTGGGACGGGGGCGAAGTGACCACTCAGCCCACCTGCACCGAAGCGGGCGAAATGACCTTCACCTGCACGGTGTGCGGCGAGACCAAGACCGAGGAGCTCGCGGCTGTCGGCCACACCGTGGTCATCGATCCGGCGGTGGAGCCGACCACTGAGTCCACCGGACTGACCGAGGGTAGCCACTGCTCTGTCTGCGGCGAGATCCTGGTGGCGCAGGAAGTTATCCCCGCACTGACTCCGGATACCCCCGATGCTGTGCTCCCTGTGGTTCCGGAAATCGTAATTCCGGAGAATCCGGGCGAGGAGATCGAGGACCCCGATACCCCGCTGGCTGACCTGCCCTTCATCGACGTGGATCATGAGGAGTGGTATGCTCAGTCTATTGCCAATGTGGTGGCCAAGGGTCTGATGGAGGGCGTGGATACTATGCTGTTTGCGCCCGAGGATGCCATGACCCGCGGTATGATGGCCAAGGCCCTCTACGCGCTGGCGGAAAAGCCGGAAATCGTTGACGCCGCTTCCTTCCTGGATGTGGCGGACAGCGTGAACTACGCCGATGCCGTGGCCTGGGGCGCTGAGACCGGCGTCATCAAGGGCTACAGCGAGACCGAATTCGGCGGTGAGGATGCCTTGACCCGCCAGCAGCTGGCCGCTCTGCTTTACCGTTACGCCAAGCTGATTGAGGAGCAGGACATGACAGCCGATGCAGGTGTGCTGGAGCAGTTCGCTGATCATGAACGCGTCTCCGGCTGGGCAGAGGAGTCCATGGCCTGGGCCGTGGCCAACGAGCTTGTGGTTGGCCGCACCGACGGTACGCTGGACCCCAGGGGCGTCATCACCCGCGCTGAGGCGGCCGCCATCCTGGACCGTTATTCCAAGTTGTTCCTGGCCTGAGCAAATGTCATTTAGCCAAAGCACCTGAAATCGGCGTCTGATTTTCAAGGCGGGCACAGCCCGCCAGCCCATGAAACGGGCTGTGTTTTGCCTATGAAGTCCAACGCAGGCCCGCAGATTTCAAAAGATTCTTTTGAAGTGCTGTGACTATAACAATATCTCAATAGGCAAAGGGCAGGGCGTCCGGTTAGCCGGACGCCCTGCCCTGTTATTTTGCTTGGGCTGTCAGGTGTGGGTCTGGCTGCCGCAGGCCCCGCCGCAAAGGAGAGAAAACAGAAAATTTTTCATTGTCACAGGGGCAGTGGTATGGTACAATCATAAAGTGAACATAGGCAAACACGGCTGTGTTCCCGCAGCCGCGCCGTTATTTTGGAGTTGAGGGCATATATGAATATCCACGAATCCGCAGAAAATTACCTGGAGGCTATCCTGGCCCTGGGCGAGAACGGTCCAGTGCGTTCCATCGACGTAGCTCAGCACCTGAACTTCTCCAAACCAAGTGTCAGCCGGGCTATGAGCCTGCTACGGGAGGGCGGCTTTGTGGTGATGGATGCGAGCGGCTTTCTTACCCTTACTGATACGGGGCTGGAGATTGCCCGGCGTATTTACGAGCGGCACCTGCTGCTGACCCGTTGGCTGATCCACCTGGGAGTGGACGAGAAGGTCGCCGCCGAGGACGCCTGCCGCATCGAGCATGACCTGAGTGTGGAGTCCTTCGACGCTCTGCGTACCCACATTAACAAGGATTTGGGGATCGAATGAACAAAACCGCCGCTGACTGCGGCGGTTCTGCGTTGTTGTGTCGTTATTAAGCTACGTCTGGTTGCGACGCACGGCTTTCGTCGAAGCAAAGTCTGTTCACCTCCGTTTCCGCCTTCGGCGAAAACTACGTTTACTCCCTTGCTTCTCCTCTCCCCATCGAACCCGCTTCGCTGGGCCCGCAATGAAGGGGACCGCTGCTCATGATGGCTCAGACGCTTCTCTCCCCGGCGAGGCTTTTGGCAAACAGGGCGCGGACCTGGTCCAGGTCGTCCGTCTGCCCCAGCGCCCACATCAGCTTGGTGACGGCGGCCTCGGTGGTCATATCGTAACCCTGGATGACCCCTTCCGCCAGCGCCTTCTGTCCCGTCTGGTAGAGAGAGAAGTTGCTGCTCTCGTACAGACACTGGCTGCACACCACCACCGCCATCCCGGCCTGGGCGGCGTTGTGGAGCTTCTCGATGAGGTCACGGCGGATGAAGTGGAGTCCCCCCGCCCCGAACGCCTCGATGACCACCCCCCGGTAGTGCATGGACAGCAGCATATCGAAGATCTCCGGGTCCAGGCCAGGGGTGAGTTTGATGAGGAACACCGCCTCGCACAGATTGTCCCGTAGGCGGCAGGGGCCTTCTAAGGGCGGGATAGCGGCAGCGTTGATGGTTAGCCCGGAGCCGTTTACCTTGCCCACCAGGGGCCAGTTCACGCTGTCGAAGGCGCCGAAGTCAGTGGTGTGGGTTTTGACGGCGCGGCAGCCCAACATCACCCGCCGGTCGAAGGCCAGGAACACCCCCGGATGTCCGGATGCGGCCATAGCGAAGGCGGTGCGCAGGTTGTCCAACCCGTCGGTAAGGGGGTGTTCGATGGGGAGCTGCGCCCCGGTGAGCACTACGGGTATAGGGATGTTGTGTACCATGTAGCTGAGCACCGAGGCGGTGTAGGCCATGGTGTCGGTGCCGTGGGAGAGCACAACGCCGTCGAACCCGTCCCGGGCGTCAAAGACGTGGCGGGCGATGAGCCGCCACTCCTCCGGCTGGATGTTGGACGAGTCCAAGTGGAGGATGTCCTGGACGGTGAGGTCGTAACTGTCGGGCAAACCGCCCAGATAGTGGGAGAGGGCGTCGCCGTCCAAGCCGGGGGCCAGCCCCTCGTCGGTGAGCCGTGAGGCGATGGTGCCCCCGGTGGTGAGCAGTAAGATACGTTTCATGGGTATCCTCCTATCGGTCTGCGGGGTGGAGGGACGCTTTGTGGGCCTCTGGAGGGATGCAAAAGGCGGCAATCTCGTCGCCCGTGTCCCGAATCTCCAGCCCGCTGCCATTGTCCAGCAGGAGTCGCAGGCCGTTCAGCGTATGAGGCCCGTCAATGGGGACGATCACCTGGACAGCGTGGCCCAGGGCAGAAGCTGCACCGCCGTATTCCCGCCACGCCAGTTCTTCCTCCCACTCCAGCCCTATCAGGGCGGGGCTGCTGCGCTGTTCCTCATCAAACCAGACCGCTGGGTCGGAGGGCAGAAGGTCGTTCCATCCCACTGCCAGGTACTGCTCGCTACTGACATTCACCGACAGTATGCCGGAGGAAAGGCAAACCAGCATAGGGCCGTCAGTAAACCAGGCATGCTTTATGCAGTCCCAGATGCCCCAGACGGATTTAACGATATTCCCTGTCAGTTGTTTCAGCGTGGGTCCCCAGAGGTCCAGGAAAGCCCTTTTGTCGGAGAAAAAGCGGTAAGGATGGGTAGTGAGCGACATGGGATGTCCCCCTTTCATCCCCAGTATACCTCATCTACAAAGCCCTTGCAAGTATTGTAAACGTTGGGGCATCCTGATATAATAGAAAAAACGCGAAAAGGAGCTGCATATGAAATATGACCTTTTGATCGTCGGCGGAGGCCCCGCAGGGCTGACTGCCGCCATCCAGGCCCGTGCCAGGGGCAGGTCCGCGCTGGTGGTGTCCAACGAGCCCACCGCCTCCCCACTGTGCAAGGCCCCGGCCATGACCAATTACCCTGGACTGCCTGGCATCACCGGGCTGGAGCTGGTGGAGCGGCTGTTGGCCCAGGCAAAGGACATGGGTGCGGAATTCAAAACGGGCCGCGCCCTGTCGGTGATGCCCATGGGCAAGTTCATTATGGTGTCGGTGGAGGACAGCGTAGAGGAGGCCGCCGCCGTGATCCTGGCCCTGGGGGTGTCCCGGGCCGCGCCCCTCAAAGGTGAGCTGGAGCTGCTGGGCCGGGGGGTGAGCTACTGCGCCACCTGCGACGGGATGCTCTATAGAAACAGGCCCGTGGTGTGCGCTGGGGACGCGCCCAACTTCGCTGAAGAGGCGGAGTTCCTGCGGTCCATCGGCTGTCAGGTGACGGAAACAAGGCTGGCGGGGCTGGAGATCCTGGGAGACAGCAGGGTGTCCGGCGTGCGCACCGCAGCGGGTGAGGAGATTCCCTGCGACGGCGTGTTCCTGCTGCGCTCCTCTATCGCCCCCGCCCAGCTTGCGGCGGGGCTGGAGCTGGAGGAAGGGTATATCAGGGTGGACAGTCATATGGCCACCAGCCTTCCCGGCGTATTTGCTGCTGGGGACTGCACCGGCCAGCCGTTGCAATTAGCCAGGGCGGTGGGGCAGGGGCAGACCGCCGCCCACTTTGCCATCGAAGGACTTTCCTAAAATTTCGTGAACTTTGCTTTCGTGTATTGAAATTTCCCGGCAAAGATGGTAACATAGACATATCATAGGGGGACTCCCCCCATACCAAGTAAGGAGTGATCTAACATGGTCAAGGTCATTATGGGCCAGAAGGGCACCGGAAAAACCAAGCAGATGATCGACCTCATCAATACAGCGGTGGGTACGGAGCATGGCAACGTGGTGGCGGTCGCCCACGATTCGAAGCTGAACTATGACATCCATTACTCGATCCGGCTGGTCGATACCTCTGATTACAATATCCCCAACTATGACACCCTGCGGGGCTTCCTGTATGGGCTGTATGCCAGCAACTACGACATTACCCATGTGTTCATCGAGAGCCTGAACAAGCTGGTTCCCACTGTGGGCAACGAGGATGTGGAGCCCTTCCTGGACTGGCTGGGGGCTTTCTCCCAGCAGAGCGGCATCAAGTATACCGTCTCCATTAGTGAGGATGCGTCCAAGGCCAGCGAAGGCGTGCGCAAGTATTTCGCGTAAGACGCTTAAAAAGCGGACGGGCTGTGGCCCGTCCGCTTCCATTTTCAATGAGGAGGATCGACGATGATGGATTGTATACAGGCCATCCGGGCACGCCGGAGCATCCGAAAGTTCAAACCGGGCGGGGCCATCCCCAAGGCCGACCTGGAGCAGATGCTGGAGGCGGCCATGCTGGCCCCCAGCGCCTGCAATACCCGGCCTTGGGAGTTTTACGTGGTGGAGAATCCTGAGGTGAAGGCCCGCCTGTCCGCCTCCCACCCCTATGCCAAAATGCTGGATACTGCTTCCGCTGCTATCGTGGTGTGCGCCCGGCCGGAGGCGCAGGAGGGCATATGCCAGGGCTACTGGCCGCTGGACTGCGGAGCGGCGGTGGAGAACCTGCTGCTCGAGGCTGCGGGGCTGGGCTATGGGACCTGCTGGTGCGGCTGCTGGCCCAGCCAGAAGGTGGTGGACGCACTGCGGGCCGTTTTGGACACAGTGTCCGTCCCGGTGGCCCTTATTTCCGTCGGCGTGCCCGACGAGGAGCCCCTCTGCCGAGGATACTACGACCCGAAGAAGGTCACATGGGTCAGATAAAAAACTCCCCATCCGCATGGCGGATGGGGAGTTTATCTTTTTAGTCGGTGACGTAGGGCAGCAGAGCCACATGGCGGGCGCGCTTGATGGCGTCGGTCAGCTGGCGCTGATGCATGGC
>CATJRT010000115.1 GCA_949742895.1 uncultured Eubacteriales bacterium
AGGCGGCGGGGGAGACTGACCGCATCCTGTTCGGCGCCCACGAGGTGGGCGAGCTGAAGGTGCTCACCGCCACGGTGCCCGACGCAGATGGCGCCCGCCTGCGCCAGATGGGCGATATGCTCCGGGAGAAGGACGCCAATGTGGTGGCGGTGCTGGCCTGCGTCAACGACGGAAAGATCACCTTCCTGTGCGCCTGCGGCAAGGACGCAGTGAAGAAGGGTGTCAAGGCCGGGGACATCATCAAGCAGGTGTGCGCCATCGCGGGCGGCTCCGGCGGCGGTAAGCCGGACAGCGCCATGGGCGGCGGCAAGGATATCCTGATGCTGGACAACGCGCTGGCGATGGTGGACAACGTGGTGGCCATGAAGCTGGGGGTGTGAGCCGTGACACGGGACGATCTGAAGCGTTTTCGGGCGCTGGATATCGACTTCGACTCCATTGGACTGCTCCAGGACGGCGGGGACGACTTCGCCTACTTCTGCACCCCCGTGGGCGCGGAATTCGTGGGCCGCATCGGCTGCGACGGCATCCATTTCATCCTCCTGCCGGGGGACGAACGGGGGTTCTGCGTGGATCCATGGGGGGACGAGGGGCAGTACGTCCTCCCTGTGGGGAGCGGTTTCCGGGAGTTTCTGTCCTTTGTGCTCTACTGCCGGGACGCCTGCCCGCTGTCGGAGCTTCGTTGGAAGGACGCGGACAGGTTCTACGGGGACCTGAAAGAGGGCGAGGCGGAATTTCAGTCCGCCGACGAGGACTTTCAGAGGAACTGCGAAAAGGCGTTGGCCGCCATCGCCCGGGAGTTCGGTCTGGCCCCCGCCGACCCGTTTGACAAGGGCAAAGCCCTCCAGGCGGCGTTCGACCCCTCCGGGCTGGAGTGGAGCGACGAGTACTATGACGTACTGGGCCTGGATCGACCGGAGTAAGGAGGCTTTTCCATGAAAAATAACATTCCTGTGTTCAAATATCACCCGGACCCCTTCGCCACCGGTGTGTTCCGGGAGCTGGAGGAGCCGGTAGTCTGTCCGTGCTGTGAAGCGGAGACCTCTGTGATCTATGAAGGTCCCTTTTACTCGGTGGACGAGGTGGAAAACCTGTGCCCCGGCTGCATCGCCAGCGGGGCGGCAGCGGAGAAGTTTGAGGGGGAGTTTCAGGACAGCGAATCCACCGACGAGGTGGATGACCCAGACAAAATGGACGAGCTGATCCACCGTACACCCGGCTACTGCGGCTGGCAGCAGGAGTACTGGCGGGCCCCCTGTGGCGACTTCTGTGCGTTTGTTGGTCATGTAGGCTACCGGGAACTGGAGCATATGGGTCTGGTGGATGAGGTCCGGGAGACGTTGCTCGACGACTGGGTTGAAAATATTCTCACCGACCTGACCAAGGACGGCAGTCTGGCCGGCTATCTATTCCGATGCCTCCACTGCGGGAAGCACCTGCTGCACGTGGACTGTGATTGAGTGCATGGGGCGCTATCATACAGGGTTCCTGTGAAGCAGCAGTGGACCGCTATTTGCTCTGGTCTTCAAACCAGACATAGTCATTTTGTCAGCATTGAAAAGGGTACAAAAACGGGCAGCCGGTATGACCGGCTGCCCGTTCCCGTTCAATCCTGCCGGACTGGACACATTCAGTTTGGCTCCACCGCCTCCAGGTCCGGCTCCATATCGTCCACAGCATCCCCCTCTGCCCACAGGCCGGGGGCCGCAGAGGCCGCATGGACCGCAACGTCCTCCTCCTCCGGGACCTCATCCGGCTATCCGCCAGCAAGGGGGGCCATGGATACGGAGGGAGCGCCATAAGCAGGGTCCGCCGCCTCGTTCGGATCATAGGCGGGCGTATCCACGCTACTGTCGTTCCAGTTTGGCTCGCCCACAGAGTAGTTTGGGTCGGCCTCCCTCGGATGGACCGGCGCCGCGCCGTCGGCGGTAACGCCGTCCGTCGCCAGTCCAAAATCCACTGTCCACCGCACCAGGCGGCTCACCAGCAGCTCCGCCTGCTCACCGTCGGCCCCGGTGATGTCGAAGCGGTAGCCAAGTCCATCCTTCATGAACTCCACCCTGCGGTCCCCGCCGCAGCCCCATCCGGTGACGGAGACTCCGCCCCACTCACTGACCACGCCGTCTCCGTAGTAGATACAGGTGGGAGGTAGCATCCCATTACCCACCGCCAGCTCGAAGCGGTCGTTTTCCCCAGCGTCACCATGGATCCACAGCCCCCACAGGGTACCGTCCCCGTTCCACACGCCCCAGCCGGACAGGGTATACCTCTCCCAGTCCAGGTGGAGAGACAGGGTCTCCTCCCCACCGAACAGGGCGGCGATATCCGTCTGGGTCAGGTCCCGTTTCAGGCTGCCCTCGGGCACGTCCCAGTCCAGGGCCAGCTCGGAGCGCGTGTCCGACATACCGTAGTCGATCCAGGGCAGCACATAGTAGGACGTCATCCCGTCATGGGCCACCTCATAACCGCCCAGGGTCTTTTGCCCCGGCTTCAGGGTTTCGTTGGGGCCCTCAAGGGCAATATCCGGGATGCCAATATCACCCTCCGGCACAATTTCCGAGTTCCCACGCTCCGCCACCGGCCCAGGAACGCCGGCCCGGCCCAGACCCCAGACCCCGACACCGACAGCCAGGACCAGTGCCGCCGCCACAGCCCCGTACCGTTTCCACACTGCTGGCCGCGCCTTGGGTGCATCCAGCTCCGTCAGCCGCTGGTGGAGGGTGTCAGATGCCTTCACGCTGTCCATATACCCTTTGTATTTTTTCATGATATTCTCCTTTCAGTTATCGCTTAAGCAGCATCTCAGCGTTTCCCGGGCGCGGCTGAGGTGGGAACGCACCGTCCCTGGCCGCTGACCCAGAATGTGAGCGATCTCATCGGTGGTGTACCCCTCGTAGTAATGCAGATGTACCGCTGCCCGCTGGTTGGCGGGCAGGGCCTGGATGGCCTCCACCAGCGCTCCGGTCTCGTCGTCTGGGGCGGGGTATACGTCCAGCAGCTCCACCGTGGGGCGGCGCTTCTTCACCCGTAAAACGCTCTTGCAGCGGTTGGCCGTCACCTTCAGCAACCACGCCTTTTCGTGCCCTTCGTCCCGCAGCTCCGGGCGCTTTTCCAGATAGCGCAGGAAGGTCTCCTGCACCGCGTCCTCCGCCTCCTGCACGTCGCCCAAGATGGCCAGAGCCGCGCGCAGCAGGGTGTTTTCATACTTATTCACCAATTCTTCCAACCGGTTGGAGTGGTCCACATCCCTGACCTCCTTTCTGTCTATAACACGCTTTGGGAGCACAGATCGTTGCAGGGCGGCTCAGAAAATTTTTTCGCTGGTTTTTTCTGCCGGACTGTGCTATACTGATGATAATCTTAAAACACAACGAGGTGTGTCATGGAAAACGAACTTCGTCTTGCCGTCCTCATTGACGCGGACAACGCCCCCCGCACCGCTTTGCGGGAAATCATGGCTGAGGTGGCGGTGTACGGCGCGGCCACAATCAAGCGAATTTATGCCGACTGGACCGCCCCTAACATGGGGAGCTGGAAGCCCCTGCTGCTGGAGCATGCCATTACTCCCTTCCAACAGTACAGCTACACCACCGGAAAAAACGCTACGGACTCTGCCATGATTATCGACGCCATGGACATCCTCTATTCCGGCAACTGCGACGGTTTTGTGCTGGTGAGCAGCGACAGCGATTTTACCCGTCTGGCCACCCGGCTGCGAGAGGCTGGAATGAAGGTGTACGGTATGGGGGAGAAAAAGACCCCCAAGCCCTTCATTGTGGCCTGCGACAAGTTCGTTTACATCGAATCCCTAAAGGCTGCTGAGGGACCGGAGCCTCCCGCCCCGGCAGGCAAAGCAGCCAAGAAGAAGGCGAAGCCCCTGTCGGTGCAGGAGCTGATCGCCCAGTCGGTGGAGGACCTGGCGGACGAGGACGGCTACGCATACTTGGGGGATCTGGGCAACCTGCTCATCAAAAAGCAGCCCGACTTCGACCCTCGAAATTATGGCTTCTCCAAGCTGTCCCGGTTCATCGCGTCGCTGGACGGCTTTGAGATCGACGAACGGCACAATCCCAAATACCAGGGTACCCAGGTATTTTTACGCAACAAAAAATAGCGGTAAGGAGGTCTTTTTATGCGTAGACAGATTGTCACCATCAGCCGGGAGTTTGGCTCCGGCGGCCGCAGCGTAGGCAAGAGGGTTGCCGAGCTGCTGGATGTTCCCTATTACGATAAGGAGCTGGTAAAGCAGGTGGCTGTGGAGACCGGCTTTGATGAGACCTTCATCGAGCACGAAGGAGAGTACGCCTCCCCCTGGCAGAGCCTGCTGTCCTATTCCTTCCCCGGAATCGGAGCCGCCGGCCATCAGCCTATAGGCCGCCTGTCCACAGCCGACTTCTTATGGGTCATCCAGTGCAAGGTTATCCTGTCCCTGGCTGAAAAGGGTCCCTGCGTCATTGTGGGCCGGTGCGCCGACTACATCCTTCGTGACCGGGAAGACGTGCTCAATGTGTTCATCCACGCACCCATTCCCTACCGGGCGGAGCGCATCGTCCGGCTGTACGGCGAATCGGATGCCGCTCCGGAGAAGCGGCTGGAGGAAAAGGATAAGCGCCGTCGGGCCTATTACAAGCACTACACCAACCGGGAGTGGGGAAAAAGCCAGAACTACCACCTTTCCCTGGACTCCAGTCTGGTAGGAGTGGAGCGGTGTGCCCAGCTCATCTTGGATGTGGCCCGGACCCCTGGTGAACCCAACTGAACCACAAACGAAACATACCCAACCAGCGGGAGAAGGTAACTTGGTATTGCCTTCAGCTACAAAGAAGGGACGGGCACAATTACATTTGATGACCTCAAAGCCTCCCCAGCAGCGGAGAAGTCTGGTTCGGATATGTATTGCTCAATTGCACCATTGAAAACACCCGGTTTCCCGTCTTTGGGCAGCCGGGAAACCGGGTGTTTTATGCCCTTTTTGCCGGTTGTCTCTTGCCACACCCAAATTTTCAGAGACCGGAACAGATATCGGGGGAAATGCTGAAGGATTGATTCATCCTGGCCGCAGAGGTATTCTTGGATGCGGTATCTAAGTGGGTATAAATGTTAGCGGTGGTGGAGAAGTTGCTATGGTCCAGTCACTCTTGGTTTTCCTTCATGGATACCCCATTTTTCAACAGCAAGCTGGCACAGGTATGCCCTTATGGCATAATAGGGACTTTATTATACCTTATCAAGTCCAAAAAAGGAGCTGTTGAGAATATATTTGAAAATTCCGATTTCATCTATATGCTCAATCAGGCGGCGAGGGACCGGCAGATCCTCGCCAAGCAGCTCAACATCAGCCCCCACCAGCTTTCCTACGTCACCCATTCCGGCGAGGGAGAGGGGCTGCTGTGCTATGGGAATGTGATCCTGCCTTTTGTGGACCGCTTCCCCAGGGACACCGAGCTGTACCGTATCATGACCACGAAGCCCAATGAATAGTTCCAGGATAAAAGATTGCTGGGCAACACTTGCCCAGCAATCTTTTTGGACTATTCTGTATCTTCGTCATCCTCATAGGATGCACTATCAAGGGCTGTTTCGTCCAAAATAGCCCAAGATGAGAGTTGAGCCTTACTTTTTACGATTGCACGCGCATTGGCATATGCGTAATGCGGTAATAGCAAAGTGCGCAGTTGGTAACGCTTATTGGGTTCGTCAATCGTGAGCGCAGCAGTCAAATCGACTTTATCCGGATCTGTCAAGGACAAGGGCATCAGGAAATTATACCCATCCATGTACCATTGATTGATAACTCCGGCAGCTTCTTTCCGCTCCAACATGAGCTCACCATATACGGCCCTAAAAAGAAAATGCTGGTTATTTGCAATGCTTTCGCCCAATGCACGGCTCAGTCGTTCCTTGTTGTCTTCAAGGATATGTTTAAAGTTTCTTGGATCGATGTAAATGTCCCACTTTGGTCTAAACTCGGGCGGATCATATTTGACAGAATAGCTGGAAACATCTACGGCGAGCCCCTGAATCGGTGTTTCACCAATTTTCACGCCTTTGAAATTCCACTTCTGTGAATACCTCGGGTTGTTCCGTTCGTAATACATCCAAACCGGATCCATCGTAGGTGTTACAAGAAATCCCGCCCGCCAAATTGCAATCCCAGCCGAATCATCTTCATAAACCTTTTGCTGTTGCTTCGCAATCTCAAAGTTTATCCGTAGATATACTTCAAGAACTTTAAGGTTTTTCCCCATGGTTCTGACTTTAGATTCTCATGGACTGTGTTGAGCCATCCAAGACTGTGGTTGCCAAAGGTGTAAGAGCCTGTTTAAAATCTTCTGATGAGGATGGCAATGAGGGCAAACGTGAGAATCTGAGCAGAAATGTAAAGTTTGCGTTCACAATTTTTCCAAAGTC
>CATJRT010000116.1 GCA_949742895.1 uncultured Eubacteriales bacterium
CGGCGCGCCGGGGTCGTCCCGCCCTACAATTTTTCGTACTTTGCGAATTGAAGAGACATGGCAGATGATACTTGACAGAGAAATCGTACATGGTATATAATACTGCCGAAATGAATACCCATGTCCAGTGCTCCCGCACGCCGCAGCGGCGGGAGATAATAGGGAATCAGGTGGGAAACCTGAGCGATCCGGTCACTGTGAGCGAGGAGTTCGCCGCGAATGCCATTGCGAAAGCGAGAAGGCGCGGCGGGCGGAGACGCGGGAGCCAGGAAACCTGCTGGATGTGGTGTGGATGGGTATCTTCCGCAGAAAGGGACCTGTCCGGCACGTGTCCCCCGCTTTACAGCGGAGGGCTCCGTTTTGGCGTGTTCGGGACTTGCTCTCTTGGGGCAGGTCCCTTTTTGCGGTGATATACATATCATCAGACAAAGGAGAACACAGACATGAAAAAAGCATTTTCCCTCCTGCTGGCTCTGGTTATGATTTTGAGCCTTGCGGCCTGCGGCGGTAGCGACACCGCGGCAGACGACCCTCCCGCAGAGGACAGCCAGAGCGGCGTCCTGACCCCTGACGGCTCTCAGGACGACCCTGCGGAGGTTCCCCAGGAGACCGGCAGCGAAATGCCGCCGGAGGGCCGGAGGACCCAGTACCCGCTGACCATCACCACCTACAATTACGAGCGGGAGCAGGTCGGCTACACCTTTGAGAAGGCCCCCGAGCGGGTGTGGGCCCAGAATCAGGACAACATTGAAATCCTGCTGGCTCTGGGACTGAAGGACAGAATCATCGGCGCTTGCGGGCTGGACGGTGAAATTCGCGGGGACCTGGCGGCGGACTTTGCGGAGATCAACTACTACGACAGTATGCCCTCCAAGGAGGAGATCATCGCCCTGGAGCCCGACTTCATCAGCGGCTGGTACTCCACCTTCGGCGAGAAGCGGCTGGGCGACGTGGACTTCTGGCATGAGCGGGGCGTGGGCACCTATATGTCCCTTAACAGTGCCTGCCGGGGCCCCTCTGCGGAGAATCCCCAGACTGTGGAGCACGAGTGCCAGGATATCCTGACCCTGGGCGAGATCTTCGACGTGCAGGAGCGGGCCCAGGAGCTGGTGGATGAGATCCACCGGGAGCTGGAGAAAATCGAAGAGCACCTGGCCGGGAGCGCCCGCCTGACCGCCGCCGTCCTGGAGGACGAGGGCGGCACCTACCGCGTCTACGGCGAGGATGTGCTGGGCGGCAATGTGGCCATGAGCGGAGGCGCGGAGCTGGCTGTTGGCAAGCACGGCGAGAACGGCAATATCAGCGCGGAGGATCTTATCGCCGCAAACCCCGACGCTATCTTCATGGTGTGGTATGATGGCTACACGGTGGGCGATACCGACTACGCCGGGGAGCACGTGGTCAAGCTGATTACGGAGAACCCCGCGTTTGCCAGCCTGGACGCGGTCAAGAACGGCAGGGTCTACCCCATCAATCTCTCCGGCATCTATTGCAGCGGTATGCGCACCCTGGACGGCGTGCTGGACGTGGCCCGGAATCTGTACCCCGAGCTCTACCAGTAGCAGGCTTCGCAAAGCCGGGGGGACGGTGGTATCGGTATGAATCTGAGAACAGGTGTATTTCGAGGCAGGCCGGTCTATCTGCTGGCGATTCTGGTCCTGCTGGCGGCGCTGCTTCTGTCGCTGCTGTGGGCGGTGACGATTGGAACGGTGGACCTGGCTATGGGAGATGTTTACCGGGTCATCCTCTATAAGCTCTTCCGCGTTGGCAGCGGCGAGGTCTACGGCAGCGGCAGCATGAGCGACATTGTCTGGTTTGTCCGCCTGCCCCGTCTGGTGCTGGCCATCGGGGTGGGCGCGGCCCTGTCCATCGCCGGTGTGGTCATGCAGGCTATTGTGAAAAATCCCCTGGCCGACCCCTACGTGCTGGGGGTGTCCTCCGGCGCGTCTCTGGGGGCCACGCTGGCGATCCTGCTGGGAGTGGGCTCCTTCCTGGGCACAGGCTACGTGGGACTGGTGGCCTTCGCCGGGGCGTTTCTGGTGTCCCTGGGGGTGATCGCTCTGGCCAATATCGGCGGACGGGCCAACTCGGTGAAGCTGATCCTGGCGGGAACAGCCCTCTCCGCCATCTGCGGGGCTATATCCAACTTTGTGCTCTATGTCATCAACAGCAGCAGCGGCGCTGTGGACGCCGTGGTTCGCTGGACCATGGGGAGCCTGGCGGGGGCCAGCTGGGAGACAAATCTGTGGATGCTGCTGGTATCGGCGGCGGGGATGGTCTTTTTCTGGACCCAGTACCGGAATCTGAACCTGATGCTGCTGGGGGACGAGAGCGCCATCACCCTGGGAGCGGACCTCCACCGGTGGCGTCTCCTCTATTTGCTGGCGGCGTCGTTTCTGGTGGGCTTCGCGGTCTATACCGCCGGGATCATCGGCTTTGTGGGGCTTATTATCCCCCACGCCGCCCGGATACTTTTCGGCACAGACCACAAAAAGCTCATCCCAATCACCGCTCTGCTGGGCGCTATCTTCCTGCTGTGGGCGGACGTGCTGTGCCGGGTGCTGCTGGAGCGGAAGGAGTTGCCTATCGGTATTCTGACCTCCATGATCGGCGCGCCCTGCTTTATCTATCTGATGGCGAGAAAGAAGTACGGCTTTGGGGGTGGTGACTGATGAGAGTGGAAGCAAAGGCTGTAGAGGCTCTTCTCAATGGCAGCCACATCCTCAAGGGTATCGATCTGGACATCGGAAACCGGGAGCTGGTGGGAATCATCGGCCCTAACGGCAGCGGTAAATCCACCCTGCTCAAGTGTATCTACCGGGTGCTGAAGCCTACGGGCGGCGCTGTTTATCTGGATGGCAGGCCCC
>CATJRT010000117.1 GCA_949742895.1 uncultured Eubacteriales bacterium
CATGGCGGAAAAGCTGGCCCAGAAGGTTTCCCGGTCCACAGTCTGAAAGCCGTTGATGGGGTCAGCGATGCGGTAGCCGTCCCCCGACCGCCCCGCCAGCACCACGCAGTGCAGGTTGCGGTAGGGATGATACTCCGTTCCGTCCTCCAGCAGCCAGGTGTAGGAGCTGTACTGGGGCGGAGCGTAGTCCAGCGTCACCCACACCGCCAGAGGGGTCCCAGAACGGGCGTAGCCGTCCAGCTCCGTTTGACTCAGGCCGGTGAGCGCCCTGGCCCGCAGGGCGCTGCCTGGTTCGTCCAGCCAGCCGTTGGCCGCTTGGACGATTGGGTCCTCGAAGCAGTACCAGCCTTCGGTCTGGCTGGCAGCATCCCCGGCGTAATACTGCTCTGGGTCGGGACCATAGCGCACGCCGTCCACACTGTGGAAGTCCACCCTGGGAAGGTAGTCCCGGTACAGCTCTACCTTGTCGATGGGCCGGCCCGCGCTGTCCAGCAGCATGGCCAGACTGGTGACTTCACAGCCATTGGGCAGTTCCGGGTTTTGCAGGATGAGGGGCACGGAGCGTCCGCTGCCGGGGTACACCGCATGGCACATGGCGGGGAGCAGGAGAAAGGCGGCAAGGGCCAGGACGATGGGTTTCCAGCCGTTCCGGCTTCGCCGCCTGCGCCGCCGGGATGGTTTCATATCGCTTCGCACAGGAAAGCCCCCTTTGAGTGTCTGATGGTGACATCATCCACCCAAAGGGGGCAAAAAGTATCCAACATGCTGTTTCCAAACGGTAAATAGCTGTATCGAACCTGTAAAAACTGCGTCAGTTGCTCATGCCCAGCCCGCTGTAACGCCCAAGCTGGATGTCGTAGTACACGCCGATGCTGGTTCCGCTGTTTGTCTGGAACAGCAGCACGATCTGCCGGGGGGTGGAGATAAACTGGATATCCACATACTCCCCCTGGCCCATGGCCAACAGCTCCTCCAGTACGTAGGGCAACTCGTCCTCCTGAATCTCCTGCTCCTGCCCAATGGTGCCGATGATGACAGACCCGGCATCCCATGCATCCACGGAGAACTCAAAGCTGCCGTTGAACTGGTAATACATCAGCCCTATCCACTCATTGAGCCATTCGTAGTACATCGAAGCGGTGTACTCCAGGATGTCGAAGCCCTGAAGAAATACAGTCAGATCGCTGCTGTAATTCCGGTCCGGTTCCATCAAATACCAGATCAGTCCCGCCAAGTCGCTCCGCACCTTGTCCAGCGCTTCCTGCTGCTGATGTTCGGAAAGCTCCTCCTCCTGGGCGGGCTGCATCAGCCAGCTTACGGCGGTGGGATTGTAGCTGCTCTGGGCGTAATCAAGCAGCACCGGCACATCCTCCAGGGTGGCGGGGAAGTCCTTCACATACCGCAGCCCGGTGCTGCCGGCGGCAAGATGTCTGCCGTCGCAGATCTGCTGGGACTTTATGAACTGCTCCATGTCAGCCTCCGCTCCCAGCGCCTCGATGGCGGCGACGGCGGTGAAAGGATCGGCGGAGCTGTATTGTTCGATTTCGGCGTCCGTGATGGGGGTGAGGGTCTGCATATCGTACACCGGCCAGGGATAGAACAGTACCTCCTCGGCGGACTGCCCCAGCACGGACGGAATGGGAACAGTCCCGGCGGAAAAAGTCTCCCCCGTCCGGGGGAGGACCACCGCCCTGGCCGCGAAGCCTGCGGCCAGGGCCCCTGCCAGCAGGATGCAAATGGACGACAGGATAAATCTGAGCTTACGCATGATCGGGACCTCCTTCCGGGGCGGGCTGCTGGGCGCTGAGGGGGAAGGTCAGGGTGATGAGGGTGCCTTCCCCAAGACGGCTTTGGATATCTATGGAGCCATGGTGGACGGACACGATTTCCTTGCACAGGGCAAGGCCCAGTCCTGCGCCCCCGGCCTTGCGGCTGCGGCTTTTGTCCACCATGTAAAAGGGTTGGCACACCTTGTCCAGCTCCTCCTGGGGGATGCCGCTGCCGTAGTCTCGGACCAAAATGACGATATCGTTCCCCTGAACCTGCCCCGCCAGGTCCAGCTTTTCGCCCCGGCGGCTGGCCTTGCGGCCGTTGTCCAGCAGGTTGTAGAGCAGGGACTTGAACAGCTCCCGGTCCATGTCCACCAGTGCGTCTGGGCAGGAGCAGCGCAGGCGAATCTGGCTCTGGGCCATCAGGGGGCGCAGGCTGATGGACACCTCGTCCGCCACCATCCGCAGGGAGACGGGGGCCAGGGTCAGGCTGGCGCTGCCCAGGGTGATGAGCTCCAGCAGCTTGCCGGACAGGGCGCGCAGGCGTTTGGCCTCCTCGGAGATGACCCGGGCATATTCCACCCGCTGTTCGTCGGGCACCTCCGGCGGGAGGTAGAGTAGGTCGGCGAAGCCCAGGATGCTGGTCAGGGGCGTTTTCATCTCGTGGGCCAGGTTGCCGATGAAGATCTTCCGCTCTTCCGCAACCTGCTCGAGCTGTTCCACCCGGCTTTCCACCGCCTGAGCCATAACGTTCATGTCCTGGGCCAGCCCTGAAAGCTCGTCAGTCCCCCGCACCGCCAGCCGCTCCCGGTAGTTGCCGTCCGCGATGCGGCGGGCGCTGACGTCCAGGGCGGCGAGAGGGCGTAGCATGGCCCACACCATGGCCAGCAGCAGCGCGGCTCCGGCGAGGCTGAGCAGCAGGCACAGGCCCACCGCCCGCACCGCCTCCTGCTCCAGCTGCCGCTGTAGGTCGCCCACAGAGTAGGCCGCAGCCAGACGGCAGCGGACAGACTCCAGCGTCACCGGCATAGCGCACACCAGATACCAGTCCCCCTCTCTCTCGCCGGGATAGAGCTGGTAGACGGTAGCGTTGGGTCCATCGGTTGGCGGTTCGGGCAGCAGCCCGTCCAGGCAGTCCGGCATGGCGTCGTACAGGGCTTCGCCGTCCTCCCCCAGCAGGAGCAGGCCGGACAGGTAGCTGTCTTGGGCCTGCTGGGAGAGCACCTGTCCGGCGGTGCGGCCCGTCTCCTCCGGGTCCAGCTGTACCACGCCCAGTTGGAGCCGATGGCTGATGACCCCCGCCCGGAGCATCCCGGCCAGGTACTGCTGCTGGGCCACCGCCCGCTGACCCTCCCGCTGCCACAGCGTGTCCCGGCTGGCGCGCAGCAACAGCACCGAGGTCAGGGTGGTGGACAGCACCAGCAGGGCCAGGACAGGCAGGACGATCTTCTGCCACAGCCTCACGGCAGTTTTTCCAGCCGGTAGCCGATGCGGGGCAGAGTGACCAGGCTGTCCGCCAGCCCAAGCTTCTGGCGCAGGCGCTGGACGTGGATGTCCACGGTGCGGCTTTCGCCCATGTACTCATAGCCCCACACCATGGCCAGCAGCTTCTCCCGGCTGAGGGCCAGGTTCTGGTTTTGCAGAAATACCCGCAGCAGCTCGAATTCCTTGGGGGAGAGGGCCACCGGCTCGCCGCCCAGGGTGACGGTGTGGCTGCCCAGCTCCTGCCGGATGGGACCATATTCCAGTATGTCCCGTCCCCGGCCCCGGCGGCGGAGCACCACCTCAATGCGGGCCAGCAGCTCCAGCGGCTCGAAGGGCTTGGGGATGTAGTCCTCTGCGCCTAAACGCAGGCCCCGGACCTTGTCCTCTACTTGCTGCATGGCGGACAGGAAGATCACCGGCACGTCCTGCCCCTGAACGCTTTCCATGACAGAGAAGCCGTCCAGGCCGGGGAGCATTACGTCCAGCAGCACCAGGCCAAAGGAGCCGGACTCGATGCAGGCGGGGGCTTGGGCGCCGTCTGCGCAACACTGGCTGGTGTGCCCGCCCAGGGTGAGGGTGGCATCGATCATCTGGGCAATGTGCTCTTCATCTTCAACGATCAGAATATGGGCCATGGGACCCTCTCCTTTGTATAAAAATTGTATCCATTATAGCATGGAAAGCACTCTATGTCAGCAAAGAATTGTATCCAAACTGTAAGAAGCTGTACCAACTGTCGAAGTGCGCGAGGCAAAACCGCAGAAATACTTTGTGTGTTTCAAGAATTTTTTAATGCAGCCGACGGTAAGTGTGGCTGTGCGATGCCGCGCTGAGACAGTTGGTACAGCTTCTAAACACAGTACAGGGGCAAATGTGAAACGCGCTGCATATTTTTTCATGTAGGACAGCCCTCCGCTCATAGGATAGGGCAGGACCATCCTGTGAAGGAGGGGTATTTTTGTCCACAATCCTGGCCGGCACCCTGCTGCTCACTGCCACTGGGCTATTTTCCCAGTTGGTGGGGTTCTTTTACCGCATGATGCTCTCCCGCCTCATCGGGGCGGAAACCATGGGCCTGTATCAGCTTGTCATGCCCGTCTACTCCATGCTTATGTCAGTCACCGCCGTGGGGCTGACGGTGGCGGTGTCCACCCTGTCCGCCCGCTCCCACGCACTGGGAGACAGCGGCACAGTGCGGCTGGTGCTGCGCCGTGCTCTGGGCTGCTTCTTCCTGCTGTCTGTTCCGTTAGGGGCAGCGGTGGTGCTGCTGTCCGACCCCATCTCCGTCTATATTCTGGGAGACGCCCGCACACGGCTGGGGGTGGCCCTGCTCGTTCCCTGTATGCTGCTCACCGGGGTGGAGAACCTCCACAAACACTGCTTCTACGGTATTGGCCGTGTACGGCCCCCCGCCGCCGTGGAGACAGCCGAGCAGGTGATCCGCACCGCGTCGGTGCTGCTCCTGCTGGCTCTGCTCCTGCCCCGGACCGCCGAGGAGACGGTGGGCATCATCGCTCTGGGCATGGTGCTGTGCGAGATATTTTCAGCCTGTGCCTTGACTCTGCTGTTCCGGCGGCACTGGCGGCGGTTTCCGCCGGGTCCCGCCGGGGAGGCGGTGAGCCGCCGACAGCTGTTTTCCATTGCCCTGCCTGTGGGGGCCACCTCCCTGCTGGGCACCCTGCTGGGCTCGGCCAATGCAGTGCTCATTCCCGCCAAGCTGGTGGAGAGCGGGATGACCCTGTCCGAGGCAATGTCGGACTTCGGTGAGTTGAGCGGCATGACCGCCCCCATGCTGGCCCTGCCCACCGGGTTTATTGGGGCGTTGTGCTTGGTGATGGTACCCGACTTGGCCCGGCGCACTGCCAAAGGGGACCGCAGGGCGGCTGCGGGCTTTCTGGACCGGGTAATGTCCTCTACGTCCCTGCTCATCGCGCCTTCTATGGCCCTGCTGGCTGTTATCGGCCCCACGGTGGGCCGGACTATGTTCCAGGATGAGCGGGTGGGGGAGTTCATCCTGCCGCTGGCGGTGGGCACCCTGCTGGGGTGCTACCAGTCGGTGCTGTCTGGAGCGCTCAACGGCCTGGGCCTCCAGGGAAAGGCGGCGAGGAATGCCATCGTCAGCGATGTGGTGCAGCTTGCCTTCACCTTCTTCACTGTGGTCCGGTGGGGGCTGGCGGGGTATGCGGCGGGATTCGTGCTGTCCGCCCTGGTGGGAATGGGGATAAACCTGGCGTCGGTGCTCCGGGCGGCATCCCTGCGTCCCCGGCTGTTCCGCTGGTTTGTCCGGCCGCTGCTGGCGTCGGTGTTCATGGGGGCGTGGTGTGCACTGTTCTTCCGCATTATGCTGGACTATAGCTGCGGCGAGGGCTGGTCCGCCTTGGTCTGCGCACTGCTGGGAGCGGTGCTGTACGCCGCCGCCCTGCTGGCCCAGGGGCTGTCCGTAACCGAACAGCTCTTCAAGCTGTGCAGGCTGCTGAGAAGAAAGGAGGCTGCCGGATGAAGCCTGAGATTTTGGTGTCTACCGATGGGAGCAACGGGGCCAACTATATCGCCGCCATCGCGTCCGCAGGGGGACGGGGAACGGCCTGTTATTTACCTCGGTCTGCCCTGGGCTTTGACGGCTTGCTGCTCACCGGCGGCGGCGACATGGTCCCCGCCCTCTTCGGGCAGGAAAACTGCGACTCACGGGACATGGACCCGGTACGGGACCGGGCGGAGCTGGCCCTGCTGGACAGGTTTCTGGGGGCAGGGAAGCCGGTGCTGGCCGTCTGTCGGGGGATGCAGCTGGTCAATGTGTGGCTGGGGGGCAGTTTAATTCAGGACCTTGGCCCGGACCAGGGCCCGCTCCACCAGCAGGCGGGGGGCGACCTGGTCCACCTGGTACAGGCGGGCAAGGGGACGCTCCTCCACGGTCTGTATGGCCCTGAGTTCCCGGTGAACAGCAGCCACCATCAGGCGTTGGGGCGACTGGGCCAGGGGTTGGAAGTATCCGCTTGGGCAGCGGACGGGACGGCAGAAGCGATAGAGCATGACTGTCTGCCCCTGATCTGTGTCCAGTTCCATCCGGAGCGGATAACCGGGGCGCTGGCCCGGCAGGATGCGGTGGACGGCGGCAGGATATTTGACTGCTTCCTTGCGCTGTGCCGGGGAGAGGGATAGCGGGAGGCCGCCGGAGGGCGGCCTCCCTTTTATAAAATAAATTATTGACAAACGATAA
>CATJRT010000118.1 GCA_949742895.1 uncultured Eubacteriales bacterium
GCCGCACATCAGGACCGCCCCGTCCGGAATGTTTTCGACTCCCACCGCCTTCCAGGGATGGAACAGCCGCATGAATATCCAGATCAGGGGATACAGCACTGCATACGCCTTATTCATTATCCGCCCCCCTCACATCCAAACGGCCTTCAATCAACCTGAGCAGCAGTTGAAAGCTCTCCTCCAGCCCCTGACCGGTGGTGTCGGCAAGCACTGCATCGTCTGCCTGGCGCAGCGGCGCGACCTCCCGCTCCATGTCCCGCCGGTCCCGCTCTATCACTTCCTGTAAAACCTGAGCCAAATCTGCCTGCTGCCCCCGTTCCAGCAGCTCCCGATACCGGCGCCCGGCCCGGTCCTCGGGCTGGGCCGTGAGATAAATCTTCAAATCCGCATGGGGAAGCACCACCGTTCCGATGTCCCGGCCATCCATAATTACATCATGCTCCCGAGCCAGCCTGCGCTGCATCTCCAGCAGGTAATTCCGCACCGCAGGAACGGGCGACACCTTGGAGGCATATCCCGATATCTCGTTTTGACGGATGGCCTCTGTCACGTCCTCTCCATCCAACAGCATATGCTGTAAACCATCCTCACCGTAACGCATAGCTATAGCCAGAGACCGCAGCAGCTCCGACACGGCGCCTTCATCGGCGGGGTCGATTTCATGGCGGCGGACCGCCAAACCCACTGTACGGTAAATTGCTCCTGTGTCCACATACAGAAAGCCCAACTCCTGAGCCAGCCGCCTTGCCAGCGTGGATTTCCCTGCTCCGGACGGCCCGTCAATGGCAATGCTGCGATATTTCATGGCAAACGCCCTTTCCTACTGATTTTCTACCCGTTCCGCTGTGGCCAGACCCGCCGCATAGCCGGTAGACCAGGCGATTTGCAGATTGAAGCCTCCGGTATAGCCGTCCACATCCAGCAGTTCTCCCGCAAAATACAGCCCCGCCGCTTTTTTCGACTCCATGGTTTTGGGATTCACCTCGCCCACAGCCACACCGCCTGCGGTAACCACCGCCTCCTCTACCGGACGGGTGCCGGCAATGGGAATCGCAACGTCCTTTAATACCTCCAACAGCGCCCGTCTTTGCTCCTTACGGATGTCGTGAACCTTGGTGCTCGGCGGGATACCTGTACGCTCCACCAGCACAGGAACCATAGACCGGGGAACCAGCCCATCCAGCACATTGCCAAAATCCTGATTGGTCCGGCACTCAAAATCCCGCAGCAGACGGGCATCCAGCTTCTGTTCATCCAAAGCCGGTTTCAGGTCGATATGTGCGGTATACTGGAACCTGTCAAACTCCATATGTGCAGAAGCAGACAGCACCAACGGTCCTGACAGGCCAAAATGGGTGAACAACAGCTCACCCTGCTCCTGAAAGACAGTCTTACCCCGCTGATTCCGAATCCGCAGACACACATTGCGCAGGGACAGACCCTGTAACTGCCTACAGCAGGGATCACCTGACTCCAACGGCACCAGGGACCCACGGATGGGCACGACAGTATGCCCCGCCATCTCCGCCAGCCGGTAGCCGTCCCCAGTAGAACCGGTGCGGGGATAGGACGCGCCTCCAGTGGCAAGAATAAACGCCCTACAGTTCATCACCCTGCCGCTCTCCAGGGAAACGCCGGTAAGCCTCTCCCCCTCCACCGTCAGCCCGGTGACCCGGTCTTGGAGAAGGGTGACACCCTGACGGCGCAGTTCGAAAAACAGCGCGTCCACAATGTCGGCGGCTTTATCGGAGCATGGAAATACCCGGTTTCCCCGCTCCGTTTTCAGTGGCACCCCAAGCTTCTCGAAAAAGGCCATGACCTCCTCCGGCCCAAACCGACTCAGGGCGCTGTACAGGAATTTCCCATTTCGGGGAATGGACGCCATCAGTCCAGTCAAATCGCAATGATTGGTAACGTTGCAGCGGCCCTTTCCGGTGATATACAGCTTCCGGCCTACTTTTTCGTTCGGCTCCAACAGGAGCACATCCCCCCCTGCCCGTGCGGCAGTAATGGCAGCCATCATGCCCGCCGCGCCTGCACCTGCCACCACGATTTGGCCGCTCATCGGCGTGTTCTCCTCAAAAACAGAAATAATTTCATTTCACTTTTCCGCATATTCCACCTTTTCATACACCTGATACTCATCCCAAATACGCTCCAACCGTTCAAAAATAGCGGTCACCTCAGCAGATTTCTTCCGCCCCACCGCCACAATCAGCGCATTGATGATAGAGAGCGGCGCTACCAGAGAGTCCACAAAGGACGCCATATCGCTCTTGGCCAGCAGGCGGTAGCTGGCGGTGTCGTACAGAGGGGACAACTCGCTGTCGGTAATGGCCACCACCGTGGCTCCCTGGTCCCGGGCAAACTCCATGGCTCGTATCGACCGGGTAGAATACCGGGGAAAGCTGATACCGATTACCACATCTCCTTCACCCACACGTAGGATTTGCTCGAACATCTCGCTGGCCAGGGTGGTTTGCACCTGGCACACATCGTTCAGGATCAGCTTAAAATAAAAGGTGAGGAAGTCGGACAGCCCCGCTGCCGAGCGCACTCCAAGGATGTAGACCCGCTTTGCGTCCACAATGGCATCCACAATGGCGGAAAAATCCTCCCGGTTCAGCTCAGCCAGAGACATACGCAGCTTTTCGATATCCGACTGTACCACCTTGTCCAGCACATCCTGGGTCCCCAGGCGGTCATAAGACACTTCAATACGCTGTACAGTGGTGAGCTTGCCCCGAACCATTTCCTGCATGGCCTTCTGCATGGCGGGATAACCATCATACCCCAGCTCAGCGGCAAAACGCACCACCGTGGATTCGCTGATTTTTACCGTCTGGCCCAGCTTGGCAGCAGTCATAAAAGCCGCTTTGTCGTAATTTTCCAAAATGTAACGTCCAATCAGCTTCTGGCCCTTGGAAAAGGTGTCCATCTGACTGCGTATCATAGTAAGAATATCACGGCCCATATTGCAACGCCCCTACTCTCTGTTCATCTTTCGCGGCAGCTACATCTGTACCTAACAGACGTATCATACCGTTTTATTCTCAAAAAAGCAAGTGTTGATTTACGCTTCGTCCTGCATCCGCTCCAGCGGGCGGTACACCGTAATATACATGGTAAGGAAGCATGCCAGCCCGCCCACGAGCTGGGACGCCGCCTCCGCCGTAAACACCCCGTTCGTCCCCAGCCAAACGGGCAGAATGACGGTCAACGGCGCGTTGACAATGGCCTTGCGCAGCAGGGAGAAAAACACCGCCTGCTTTGACCGCCCCAGCCCCACAAATACCCCCTGCCCCGCTAATTGCAGGGACATAAACAGGAACATGGAAAAATAGATGCGCAGGGCGGGCACACCCGCCGCCAGTATATCCGGATCGCTTTTGAATATGTGGATCAGCGGCTCCGGGAAAAGCATGGCAAACACCCAAAACAGGGCGGAATAGACCAGCGTTACCCCCACCGTAAACCGGATGGCCTGCCTCACCCGGCCATATTCCCTTGCGCCGTAGTTGTAGCCCTCCACCGGCTGGGAGCCGTTGGTCAGCCCCTGCACCGGCATGATGAACACCTCCCGGATGGAGTTGATGATAGTCATGACGCCCACATACAAATCGCCGCCATAAGCCTGGAGGGTGGCGTTGCACACCACCTGCACCAGGCTGTTGGTCATGTTCACAAAGAAGCCGGACAGGCCCAGGGAGACGATCTTCCCTGTCCGCACCCGGTCGAGCCGGAGGTTTTCCCGTTTCAGACGCAGGATAGCCCGCTTCCCTGTCAGGAAAATCAACACCCAGGCGGCAGACAGCCCCTGGGAAAATACAGTGGCCAGAGCTGCTCCCTGCACACCCATGTCAAACACGAAAATCAGCAGCGGGTCCAGGGCGATGTTCACCACCGCTCCCAGCAGCACCGTCATCATCCCCACCCGGCCAAAGCCCTGAGCGTTGATGAAGGGATTCATGCCCAAGCTCACCATGACGAACAGGGTGCCGCACAGGTAAATACTCATATAGCCGTTGGCATAGGGAAATGTGGCCGGGCTGGCCCCAAACAGATAAAGGATCGGCTCCTTCAGCGCCATAAAAAGGGCGGTGGCCGCTACACCCAGAATGAGCAGCAGCGTGAAGGCATTGCCCATCACCCGTTCAGCCTCCTCATCATTTCCCTGTCCCCGGCTGATAGAGCACAGCGGTGCACCGCCAGTACCGCACAGGTTGGCGAAGCCCATGAGGATGGACACGATGGGCATTGTTACCCCCAGCCCCGTGAGGGCCAGACTATCGCCCCCCCGCAGGTGGCCCAGGTAGATGCGGTCCACCACGCTGTAAAGCACGTTGACCAGCTGGGCCGCCGTCATGGGTATGGCCAGCTTCATGATATTCCGGGGGATACTCCCCTTTGAAAAGTCGTTGTGCCGTTCTGACAAGGCCAGTCCCCCTTCTCTGGATACGTTGCAAACCATTCTATCACATTGTACCGAAAAATGGAACGGGGCATTTGGACAAAACAAACTCCGCCTGCTGGAAAAATCCGATGCGGCTCAGCTTGCTCCGCACCCTTCAAAAGAGCCCTGCGGCGTTGACAAAACCGGTTTTGCCTGCTATTTTGGTGATATACATCATCACCAAAGGAGCGGAAACGTTATGGAAGAACTGCTGGAACGGCTTCTGGAGGAGTGCCGTCCCTTTTCCGGACAGGGACAGGTCGCGAACTACATTCCAGAGCTGGCCAAGGCCGATCCGGATGCCCTTGGCATCTACGTCATCGGCAGCGAGGGAAAACACAGCTGGGCAGGCGACTGCCAGAAATCCTTCACCATTCAGAGCGTGGTCAAGCCCATTCTGCTACTCCAGGCCCTGCTGGACAACGGCGCGGAACCCGTCATGCGCCGGGTGGGGGTGGAGGCCACAGGAAAGCCCTTCGACGCTATCAACGCAGGGGACCAGTCCCTGGACAGCGGAAATATCAATCCCATGGTCAACATGGGGGCCATCGTCATGTGCAGCCTGATCCGGGGCCGCAGCTATGACAAACGTTTCCAGCGCCTGCTGGAGCTGACCCGGCGGCTGGCCGGAGACGGCGAGGTGGAGATCGACGAGGCGGTCTATCGCTCGGAAAAAAGCCACGGCAGTAAAAACAGGGCCCTGGCCTATCTGCTCAAATCCCATGGACTGCTGGATGACGGCGTGGAGGAGGTACTGGACTGTTATTTCCGGGCCTGCTCCATCCAGGTGGACTGCCGGGCGCTGGCCCACATCGGGGCGGTGCTCTCCAACCGGGGGCGGCTTCCTGTGTCCAACGAGCGCATCTTCCCCGCCGCCCTGTCCCGGTATGTCAACGCCATCCTGATGACTTGCGGGATGTACGACGGCTCAGGGGAATTCGCCCTGCGGGTAGGTGTGCCGGCCAAGAGCGGCGTGGGCGGCGGCATCATGGCGGTGGTCCCAACCCGCATGGGCATCGGCATATACGGCCCCGCCCTGGACACCAAGGGAAACAGCGTGGCGGGCATCCGGCTGCTGGAGCGGTTGAGCCGCGAGCTGTATTTGAGCATTTTTTAACCGGGGCAGGCCGCATCAAAAATACCCGCCGGATCTGTGAATCTTTTGTAAACAATTCTTGTGAAAAATACTTGAACTGTCTCCATTTCTCGAGTATCATGTCAGAGTGTGTCTCAAAGAAGCTGTAAACAAGGAGAGAACCTTATGAGAGGATTGACGCCCCAACTGATACATTCCCTGAAACACTATTCCCGTGAAACCTTCGTCAAGGATCTGGTCTCCGGCGTGATCGTGGCCATCATCGCCCTGCCCTTGTCCATCGCCCTGGCCCTGGCCTCCGGTGTGTCCCCGGAGCAGGGGCTTTACACCGCCATCGTGGCAGGCTTCCTGATCTCCGCCTTGGGAGGTAGCAAGGTGCAGATTGCAGGCCCCACCGCCGCTTTCGCCACCATCGTGGCGGGCATTGTGGCCCGGAACGGCATGGAAGGGCTGGCAGTGGCCACCATCCTGGCCGGTCTCATGCTCATCCTCATGGGCGTGCTGCACATGGGCAGCCTTATCAAATTCATCCCCTACACCATCACCACCGGCTTCACCGCCGGCATCGCCGTCACCATCGTCATCGGCCAGCTCAAGGACTTCTTCGGCCTGCGCTTCACCAAATCCCCAGTGGAGACCATGGAGAAGCTGGAGGAGGTGGTCCACACCTTCCACACCGTAAACCTGGCTGCCGTGGGAGTAGGCGTCCTGGCCCTGGCCATCCTGATTTTATGGCCCATAGCGTTCAAAAAGATACCCGCCTCCCTCATTGCTGTCATTATCACGGCGGGGACGGGCAAGCTGTTCTCACTGCCGGTGAACACCATCGGGGACCTGTACACCATCTCCAGCGCTCCGCCCCACTTCGCTCTGCCTGGGTTCTCCTATGAGACGGTGGCGGCGGTGCTGCCCGACGCCTTCACCATCGCGGTGCTGGCGGCCATCGAATCCCTGCTATCCGCCGTGGTTGCCGACGAAATGATCGGCGCCCGGCACAACTCCAACATGGAGCTGGTGGCCCAGGGCGTGGGCAACACGGCCTCCGCCCTGTTCGGCGGCATCCCC
>CATJRT010000119.1 GCA_949742895.1 uncultured Eubacteriales bacterium
CTATGCTAGGCTTCGATTTGGTTTGGGGTGCAAGCTTGACAGAAAATCGATTTTAACCGCTTATTGCAGCTATGGACAACGAAATCACTATATAACCCTCAAAGCCAGTGATTTCAACGTCTTGACGGCCCTCGGACGTAAAAATCCCGGGGCCGCTTATTTTTGCTATTTTCCCAAACTGGCGGGTCTCGAACCCCCGCAGCAGCGCTGCCCATGCCGCCCCATCCAAAATATTTCCACACAATTTCCGCGCCGTTCCATTGACCTCCGTGGTCGAAGGAACGGCGTTTTTTTGTGGCCATTTGTCCCGCCAGTGCCAGCCCCCCATTCCAGACAGTGCGCATGACCGCACCATCGGCCCGCTGGAGGGCATGGGCGCCAGATCCCCCGCCGCAGCCTTCGCTAATATCGACGAGCTGTTCCGGCGGGAGGTCGCCCGGATCAAACCGGCGGCACAGTGCCTTGGATTGGGACGTCCAGCCATTGTTGGTATCGCCGGGTTTCCGGCACCTATTCTTGGTGGGTATGATGGTAGCTTTTCCAGACAGAAATTGGTATGGTTGCAGCCGGCAGCACCACCAAAATCATGAGACGGAAAAACGCACCCTGGCGGGGGGCAGAGGGATGCGGGAGCCAACTGCGGCAGTTTGCAGGCGACATTATGAGTTGCCCAACCGGATGCTGTGCCCGGGCCGTCGGCGCAGCCGCCGTTATGGGCCGCTGGATGGCTGGTCAGTAAGCAGCAGGAAATGGAGGCGCACATTACAGCACCTATTGCTTTTGCACACACAGACCCGGCAATGATTAATGGGTTTCTGAATGGATATCCCGGCGCAGATGTGGCATTGTGTTCTGGACACCCAAATCAAAAAAGAAAAGGGCAGGTAACTGCAAATCAAAGATACAGTTTCCTGCCCTTTTTTTATTTTCTGTTCGGCGTAAAACTTCAAAATCGCATTGGCAGGGATCAACACCATTGCCGCAGGACTGGACTTCTCCCGCCCGATGGTGAAGCGGGCGTTGAACGATTTTAGTCGAAGCGGGCTTGGTGGAGAAATCCAGCCGCTGGCGGGAGATGGGAGCTATACATCAAATCCCTATTGGGCAACTAAATATCCTGGATGGCAAAAATGATAGCAAACAAGAGACATTTATAGACAACCAGCCAGCCATTTTCGTCCACGATAGCGAATCAGCACCAGCGCAAATCGTACAAGGTTATCAGCAATCATACACAGCCAAACGGCAGTCAATCCTAATTTTAAAAGCGATACACAGATCCACGTCGCAAAGATGCGCACCCCCCACATACAGAACAGGGAGATAAAAAAAGGGGTCCGTGTGTCCCCAACACCGTCAAATACACCCTCTAAAATGATGACAACAGCAAAGAATGGCTCTGACAGGGAAATGAGACGAAGCACTTGGGCGCCCAGCTGGATTACCTCTGGTGTGTCGATAAAAATCGACATAAAAAAGCTCGGGAAGAAAAAGAGGAACAGGCTCAACAGCGACATAAGGAGCACAGCCAACGCAATAATTACAGTGGAACTTTCTCTGAGACGTTTTTCATTTTTCGCTCCAACCGCATAACCGGCAAGGGTGGCCGCGGCGGCCTGCATCCCGTAACCTGGGACATAAAACGCCTGCTCTGCGGTGAGGGCAATGCTATGGGCCGAGACGGCCAGGGTCCCTAACTGGGCTACCAGCGCGGTAAACACCACCTGTCCCAGCATAACTGTGACGCGGTCGGCGGCAATGGGGACGCTGATATGGAAGCATTGGCGCAGGGCTTCCCGGTCCGGGATGGGGTGCAGGCCATGCGGCTGGAAAATTGGACAAGCCCGGGCGGCCAGGAACATCAGGGACCCACCCACAAAATAGGAAACTGCCGTGGCTATGGCGGCCCCCGATACGCCAAGCCCAGCCCCCCACACAGGTAGTGAAATCCATCCCATATCCCATACCTGACTGGGATTGATCAGCAGGAAGTTTAAAACTACATTGATGGCGTTCATCAGTAAATTGATTTGCATAGGGGTCTTAGAATTGCCCGTGGCCCGGAGTACAGATGCAAACATATAGCTGGCTGTGCGGAACAGCATGGGGATGCAGATGATACCAAAATACAGGGAAGCATCCCGCCTGATTTCTGGTTCGGCGCCCAGCCATACAGGCAGAAAGGGTGCGGCAGATAACGTAATTACGGTCAATCCCAGCCCTAATACCAACGCAATCAGCACAGACTGGTTCGCTGCCCGGCGGGCTTTTTCTTGATCCCCTGCCCCCAGTGCTTGGGAAATACAGGCCAACACCCCCATCGCCATGGCGCCGATGGGGGCGTTGACCAGCCAAGTAGTGGTAGCAGTCAGCCCAACTGCCGCAGACGCATTGACCCCGATCCGTCCCACTTGGGCAGTGTCTACATATTGTACGATTGTCTGCAGCGCCATCTCTGTGACAGTGGGCCACGCAAGATGGCCGATTTGACGCAGCAGGGACGTGTCCCGCAGGGTACGCATCAAAGTATTCACGGGAATCGTTCCTTTCTCAAAGTTTGGGAACGCCCGGCGTTCCATCTGGAATATACGCCGCCGCTTACAGCGGACACCCGTCCCGTTCCGCTTCCCCCGCGTCAGAGGACATTGTGGACGATCCTGCCATCCACAATGGTCATATCTACGCCCAGTTCCCGGACTTTGGTCACAGGAATGGTAAACAGGTTGCCGGACAGCACCGCGATATCCGCCTTTTTGCCCGCCTCCAAGGTGCCCAGCTCGTCCTCCCGCAGCAGATCATAAGCGCCGCCCCTGGTCCAGGCGGTAAGCAGCTCTGGTACAGTGAGCATATTCTGGGCGTTAAAGGGCTGTCCCCCCTCGGGGAAGTAGCCGCCTACGGCGTGGTAAACGGACTGGGGAATATCGTCGATGAGCAGGGGAAGGTCGGTGCCACAGCTGAGCGTCACGCCGCTGTCCGCCATCTTCCGGCGGTTCCAGTAGCGTTTGCCCCGCTCCATGCCGATTTTTTCTTGGATCATGGCCAGCTTGCCAGCCCGGTCGGCAATGGACTGGATCTGGGGGTAGATCTCGGCCACCGCCCCCAGCCTGCCCATGCGCTCCAGATCGGCGGGGTCGCTGAATTCCAAATCGGTAATGCTGTGGCGGTTTACCAAGCGGCCGCTCTCGTCCCTGCGGCAGGTCTCATAGATATCCAGCACCTTGGCGATGGCCCCATCCCCCTGGGCGTGGAGGGAAAAACGGAAGCCCTCGGCGTCCGCCGCCCGGGTCTCCGCCGCAATGCGGTCCCAATCGATGGCTTGGGCGCAGGTGGTATCTGCGCAGTCGTAGGGTTCCTTTAAATCGGCGCACAGCTGGCTGACCGAGCCGTCCGTCATCTGGTTGTAGCCGGAGAAACGGACAAAACCGCCTTGGAAACGCTCACGCATCTCCCTGCCGAATCCCAAATCGGCGGGATGGCCCACGGGCTGGCTCATAAAGTTCACCCGCAGGGTAAGCTCTCCCGCCTGCTCCAGCTCCTCCAGCAGGTCGGGGAAGCGGCAGAACCGGTCGAAGCCCATCTCCTTCACGGAGGTAACGCCCCGGCTGTTCAGCATGGTCATGTAGCGCTTAAATTCCGGCACAATAAACGCCCGGTCATCCAGCACATCGGGCAGCAGACGCCAATAGGCCTCCGGGTAGCAGGTGTCCGGGGTAAACTGGTAGCGGTTTATCGCGGCCTGGTTCATCCAGCAGGTCTCGCACCCCTTGGCAAACAAAACCGCCGGACGCTCCCCAAACGCTTCGTCCAGCATCGCCGTCCCCTGGGGGAAAACCCTTTCGCTGTCCCAGCCGTGGCCCAGCACCGGTCCGTCTTTGGCGCAGGCGGACGCGTGGGCCTTTGCCAGTTCGACAATCTCCCCGCAGCTTCCGGCGCTGGACAGATCCGCCCCCACAAAGCCCATGGCGTAGCCGGTGAAGAAGCAATGTACGTCGGAAAAGCCGGGGGATACCGTGCGCTCCCCCAGCTCAAACAGGCGCGTCTGGCCGTTGATCAGGGCCTGGGGGCAGCGCCCCTCCCCCACGGCCAGCAGCCGTCCACCGGCAATGGCGGCATATCCGGCAAAGGGCCGGGATTCCGCCGCAGTAAAAATACAGTTGGATTGCAGTACGATCTCCGCATAGTTGCCCATTAAAATCACTCCTTGACAGATTCACCAGCACACCGCTGTGCTGGCCGCAGGGGTCCGCGCCGCAGGTATGGCGCGGACCCCGTTTTTCTGCCGGGAGCGGCAGGGATGACAGATGGCGGCTTTCCCGTCCCGCTGCACATCGGGGCGGAAAAACTGACCACACTATAGCACGGGAACGGTCCCTCCGCAAGACTCCAGATGGATTTTTGTAGGAAGGGATAATATCCGGGCTTCCTTTTTGTAAAGAAGGGGAAAACTGGTTGGGGTAAGCGCCGGAGCGGCGACCAATTTCCGGCCATAAAGGGGCCTGAACCCCCAACTGGTCTGGAAAAATGGAAAAGATGACGCGTTTGACCATACAAGACAGGCCGATTTTGATACCAGACGGCATTTTGCGTCCGGGGGCAGGCGGAGCAATTTGTATAATTGGTATAAACGGGGGCGGAGCAGTCGAACCAATTCTGACCACTATGACAATTTGGGCGCCTTTTTTTCATTTGGCTTGCGAATTGACGGCAACCACTTGGACTTTGTATACTTTAATCATAGTTTCAAAAAAACAGACCAGACGGCGGGACCGCCCGCCAAACGGTAAAGGAGAGTCAGCTATGCGTGCGGCAATGATCGGCGACAACTGTATTGACGTATACCGGAAAATCGACGGGAAAGAGGCGCTCCGCCGCTATCCCACCGGCAACGTGGTGGACACAGGGGTGAACCTGCAAAAGCTGGGGATTCCCACCTCCATCATCAGCACCACCGGCAATGACGAGATGGGTATGTGGATGATGGAAAGCCTGCGGGCGGAGGGGCTGGACCTGTGCCGCCTCAAAGTGGGGGACGGCCCCACCGCGGTGACCTATATGGACATGAACGGCACGGACCGGGTGCATGGGGAATATGTGGAGGGCGTCATGGCCAGCATCCGGTTCGATGAGGAGGATATCCGCTTTGCCGCCGCCCACGACCTGGTGCATACCGCCCTGTGGGGTATGGCGGAGGACGCGCTGCCCGCCATCAAGGCCGTCCGGGACGTGCCCATCAGCTTCGACTACGCCGACCGCCTGGACCATCCGCTGGTGGAACAGACCCTGCCCTATGTAGACTACGGGTTCTATTCCTACCACAAGAGCCGGGACGGGTTCATTGAGGGGTTTTTGAAGGATAAGGTGGACCGGGGCATGAAGATAGCCACTGCCACCTTTGGCGACCAGGGAAGCCTAGCCTATGACGGCAGGGAATTTACACCGTGCGGCATTTTCCCCGCCCCCAACGTGGTAAACACCGTGGGCGCAGGGGACAGCTTTATCGCCGGGTTCCTGTCCGGCGTGCTGCGGGGGCTGAGCACAGCGGAATGTCTGTCCATCGGTGCGAAAACAGCGGCGGCGGTGGTTCAAGTATTTGAGCCTTGGGTGAAGGAAGCTTGAAATATTCAAAATTGAGGAGATATCAGCATGAAAATTGGTATGTTTACATCGGGATATCAGCGCAATCCGCTGGAACACTGCTTCCAGGATGCTAAGGAGTACGGCTACGATTACATCGAGCTGTGGGGCGGACGCCCCCACGCCTACGCACCCGACTTAAAAGCGGGCAATATCCATGAGGTGCGCCGCCTGATTGACGAATATGAGATGCCGGTGACCGGCTATACCCCGGAGCACAACGCCTATCCCTACAACTACATGATCGGCTCCGAGGCCCAGCGGCAAGACGCGGTGGACTACCTCAAGCTGAGCCTGGACATGGCTAAGGAGATGGGGGCCGGGTTTGTGCTCACCAGCCCCGCCAACGGCGGCTATCTGGCCACCTATGAGGAGCTGTGGCCCCGGCTGGAAAAGACCATCCGGGAACTGGGCGACTACGCCGCCAAGCTGGAGGTCAAGCTCACTGTGGAGCCGCTGACACCCTATGAGTCCAACTTCTTCACCCGGGCCAACGACCTGGCGGAGTTGTTCCGCCGGATTGACAACCCGTGGGTGGTGGGTATGTGCGACCTGGTGCCCCCCTACGTCCAGCATGAGAGCATCATGGCCTACTTTGACAAGCTGGGCAAAAAAATGGACCATATGCACATCATCGACGGCGAACAGGGTACGGACAGCCACATCGTCCCCGGCGAAGGCTCCATCCCCCTGCCGGAGCTGTTTTGTGAATTGAAGCGGGCGGGCTATGACGGGACGGCCACCCTGGAGCTGGTCACCGGTTACATCAATGAGCCGAGGATGTACGCCCGCCGGGCGGTAAACAACGTACGCGCCATGATGGCCCAGGCGGGACTGTAAGCGGAGGGGAGTAGGGCTTTGTTTATTGATATTCACGTACATCCGGCCTTTTACGAGCCAATCAATGAGGACCCCGCCCGGGAGGAGCTGCGCCACCGGGAGCTGGACATCCACAAAAACGGCACGGCCCCCCTGGCGCACATCTTCAACCAGATGGCCTGCGCCGGATTGGATAAGCTGTGCCTGCTGCCGGAGGACTACACCTCCACCGTGGGGTGCGCCCTGGTGGAAAACGAGGAGATCTGCCGCCTGGTGGACCTGGCCCCGGACCGCTTCATCGGCTTTGCCAGCGTGGACCCCTCTGACCCGGAAGCCCCGGATAAGCTGGAGGACACCTTTACCCGTTTGCGCCTGAAGGGGCTGAAGCTCCACCCAGGACGGCAGCATTTCATGCCCGGAGACTCCCAGCTTGAGCCATTATACCAAATCTGTGAGCGCCATAACAAGCCCATTTTGTTCCACGCCGGGCTGTCCTGGGAGCCGGACGCCTTGACCCAATACTGCCAGCCCGCCGCCTTTGAGCCGGTGGCGGCGGCCCATCCCAAGCTGCGCATCTGCCTGGGTCATTTCGGCTGGCCCTGGGTGCGGGAGAGCGCCATGCTGATGGTAAAATACCCCAACGTCTACGCCGACACCGGGGCGCTCTACTTCGACAATGCCAAGGAATTTTACACCCAGACCTTCACCAGGGACATCCCGTTGACCTGGATCGACCGCAGCCTGCGCCATCAGGTCATGTTCGGCTCCAACAACCCCCGCTTTGAGCAGATCCGCATGGCCCAGGCCCTGGGGGAGCTGGGCTTCCGGGACAGCACGCTGGAGCTGATCCGGGGGGAGAACGCCATCGCCTTTTTAGGCGGGCTGGACTGAGGAGGGACGCAATGTTTGTGAAAACCATCCGCATCCTGACGGAGCGGTACAATGAGCTTGATGTGATTACCCCCCAGGTGGAGCAGGCCGTGGCGGAGAGCGGCATCCAAAACGGCATGGTCACCGTTCTGACCAAGCACACCACCACTGGAATTACGGTAAACGAGGCTTTGGAGTGCCTGGAGAGCGACATGGAAATTGCCCTGGGCCTGTTTGCCCCGGAGGACCGGCCTTACAGCCACGCCCGGATGCTCCGGGACTACGGCTCCACGGCGGGCAACCCCACAGGGCATTTGAAGGCCATGCTCACCGGGAACCACTGCCACTTCCTGCTTCAGGACGGGGCGCTGGTCCGGGGCGGCGCCCAGGACGTATATTTCTGCGAGTTTGACGGACCCGCCCAGCGGAATGTCCTAATCATTATAGAGGGAGCCTAACAGCCATAGCTGTGGCAGCGGCCGGTGCGCCGCTGATTGCATAGCACAGCCGGGAACGACAGCATTTGACAGATGGCACAGGAAAAGGAGAGACGGCGGGCAAGTCTGCACAACGAGCCCGCAAACGGCTGAAAGGAGATTGTTTCATGGCTGAAAACAACCAAGAGCTGGGTCGAAAATTGGGCCTGGGCGCGGTCATCGCGCTGGGTGTCGGCACCACGGTGGGTTCCGGCATCTTCTCATCCCTGTCGGAGGTGGCCGCGGCGG
This sequence comes from uncultured Eubacteriales bacterium, assembly GCA_949742895.1. Next base: position 8,049 of record CATJRT010000119.1, read on the forward strand.
CGGGCAGCTCCCTGTTCCTGGTGCTGGCCTTTGTCATCGGCGGCCTGCTCCAGATCCCCGCCAACTTCTGCTACGCGGAGCTGGCCTCCGCCTACCCGGAGGACGGCGGGCAGTACGTCTACTTCCGCGAGGCCGGTTCCCGGCCCCTGGCGTTCCTGTGCGGCTGGATCAGCTTCTGGGCCACCGATCCCCCGTCCATCTCTATCATGGCCCTGGCCATCGTCAATTACCTGGCCTTTTTCCTGCCCCTGCACGGCATTGTGCTGAAGCTGGTGGCCGTGGCCTTTGTCCTGTTCTTCATGTGTATGCACCTGCGCAGCGTGGAGGGCGGCGGCGCGTTCCAGACCATCATCACCGCGCTGAAGATCCTGCCCTTTGCCCTCATCATCGGCATCGGCCTGTTCTTCCTCAACGGCGACCTGCTCCTGTCCGGCGCCCGCCTGTCCACCGCCACCTCCGGCGGCATCCTGGCCCTGATTGCCGGTGTGTCCGCCACCACCTGGTCCTATGACGGCATGGGCGCGGCCTGCTATATGTCCGGCGAGATCAAGGATCCGGAGAAGAATATGCCCCGGGGCCTAATCCTCACCGCTGTGGTGGTGCTGGCCCTGTACGCCGGGCTGACCACCGTGGCCTCCGGCCTGCTGAGCGTAGAGGAGCTGGTGTCCTCCGACGCGCCCATCGCCCTGCTGGCCTCCAAAATCCCCGCCATCGGCAATTATGCCGGCACCGTCGTGGCGGTGATGGCCATTATCGTGGTGATTGGCTCGCTGTCCAGCTGCATCATGTATCAGCCCCGCATTGAGTACGCCATGGCCAAGGATAATCTGTTCTTCAAGTCCTTCGCCAAGGTCCACCCAAAGTATCAGACCCCCTACTTCTCCATCATTGTGCAGTGCGCCGTGGCTATCGTGCTCATTTTCGCCACCAGCCTGTCCGACCTGCTGGGTTACTTCACCCTGGTGGCCCTGCTGAAAAACTTCCTGACCTTCGGCACCATCTTTGTCCTGCGCCGCAAGACGGAGGGCTACAACCCCGCCTACCGTATGCCCGGCGGCTACCTCATGCCCATCATCGCCATGTTCATGACCGGCACCCTGATTGTGGGCCAGTTTACTTACGCCCCGCTGGCAGGCATCCTGTGCGCCCTGGTGGCCGTAGGCACCGGACTGCCCGCATTCTATATGTGGGACCGCAAGAACAAGCAGGACGCCGCCGCGTCTTAACCCCGGCGGGAAAACCGTTCACAGGGAGGGCGGCCCCTCCCTCAGCCCACCCCACCGAAAGGAGCGCACCCATATGGAGCAGCGGCAGAATATCAGCCCCCGCGACGAGGCGTTGGAATGGATCAAATGCTATATTACCCAAAACCGTCTGCCTCCCCGGTCGAGACTGCCCGGGGAGCGGGAGCTGTGCGAATTGTGGGGCGTGAACCGGGCCACGCTGAGAAGCGCGATCCAGCGGCTCATCAAGGAAGGGCGGCTGTACAGCATCAAGGGCTCGGGCACCTATGTGGCGCCGCCCAAGCTGGAGCAGAACCTCCAGGACGCCAAGTCCACCAGTGAATCTGTACGTGCGGCGGGCTTTGTCCTGCAAAACAAGGTGCTGGATGTGCAGGTGCTGGAGTGCAGCCGTCCGATTTCCCAAAAGCTCCAGATCCCCTTGGGGCGGAAGGTGTTTTACCTGAGCCGCCTGCGCATCATCGACGGCGCGCCTTATATGCTGGAGAGCTGCTACGTGAACTGCGATTTGTGCCCTGGGCTGGAGGAATACGACTATACCACGGAATCGCTCTACCATGTGCTGGGCAGACACGGCGTTTTCCCCGTGCAGGGGAAGGAGCAGGTGGGCATCACCTACGCCACGCAGGAGGAGGCGGGACACCTCCAGTTGGAGGAGGGGGACTACCTGTTCTACCGCAGCGGCGTGGCCTGTGATGACAAGGGCTGTCCGGTAGACTATTTCAAATCAGTGGCCCGGCCGGATAAGGTGCGCTTTTCCACCGTACTGCGCAAGCGCACCGCCGCCGGGGAAGCTTGAAAGGAGACGAAGGAAGCCATGAAATTGGCAGCAGTGGGCAGCAACTGCATTGATTACTACAACAATTTGGAGGGCGGCAAAGCCTATCCCGGCGGAGGTCCGGTGAATATGGCCGTCTATACCGTGCGCCTGGGCGGACAGGCGTCCTACATCGGCCCGGTGGGGGACGACGAGTTCGGAGAGATCATGCGCACCGCCATCGCCGCCAAGGGGGTGGACGTCAGCCGCCTGCACGTCAAGCCCGGCAGGACCGCCGTTTCCCAGGTGGAGCTGCTGGACGGCGAGCGGGTGTTCGGCGACTACGACGAGGGCGTTCTGGAATCCTACACCCTCAGCGGTGAGGACATGGACTTTATCTGCACCCACGACGTGGTGGTGTGCGACCTTTGGGGCAAGGTGGAGGGCAGCTTTGAGACGCTGAAAAAGCGGGGCATCAAGACCGCCTTTGACTGCGCCACCCGCCCCGAGGACGAGGCCTGCCAGGTGGCCATGCCCCACACCGATTATCTGTTCTTTTCCTCCGACGACGGGGACACCCCGGCCCTGCGGGACCAGATGCGGGGCTATCACAGCCGGGGTCCGGAGTTGGTGGTTGCCATGCTGGGGGAGCACGGGAGCCTGTGCTTTGACGGCAGGGACTTCCACAAATTCGGCATCGTGCCCTGCGATAAGCTGGTGGACACCATGGGCGCGGGGGACAGCTTTGTGGCCGGGTTCCTGTTTGGCATCTGTAAGGGCCTGCCCATTTTGGCGGCTATGGAGAAGGGGGCGGCCAACGCCACCGAGACCCTGAAATATTTCGGCGGCTGGTGAACCCCCGCCGCCCGGACAGCTTTGGAATGGAGATGAGCGGGCATGGACGAAATGAGCTACCGGTCCCCGGTGTATCTGCAAATGCGGGAGATCATCCGCTGCAAGATTGAGGAAGGCGAATATGCGCCCTGTACCGCCATCCCTTCTGAGGCGGAGCTGGCGGAGTGCTACGGCATCAGCCGCCAGACCGTACACAACGCGGTAGAGGCTTTGGTAAACGAGGGATTGCTGCGCAGGGTCCCCGGAAAGGGGATTTTTGTGCTGGGCCGAAAGATGGACCGGGATCTGGACGAGCTTCAGGGCTTCACCAACACCATGATCGGCAGGAATGTGGCGCCGTCGGTGAAGGTGCTTACCAAGTCGCTGCGCAAGGCGGGGAGGCTGTATCAGGATATGTTCGGCATCCCGGCGGAGGACAGCATCTATTATATCAAGCGCCTGTGCTGTGCCGACGCCGAGCCGGTGTCCATGGAGGAAATCTATATCCCCCGCTACCTGGTGCCCAAAATGGCGGGCATCGACCTGTCCGTCTTTTCGGTATACGAGGTGTATGAGTTTTACGGCATCCGGCTGGAGCGGGCGGAGCAGACGCTGGACCTGGTGCGTCTGGAGCCTGGCGACGCCAAGCTCCTGGGCATCGACGCCAAGCTGCCGGTGATGCTGTTCGAGTGCGTCACCTATGACGACCGGGGGCGGATCATCGAATTCGACCGCAATTATGTCCGGGGGGACAAGTGCAATTTTACCGTACACTTCAACAACAAACCGGGGAAAGGGAGCGGGATGCATGGGACGCTTTGAGGGTGACTTTTATTCCAAATCGCTGGGCTTCACCACCCGGCTGGACATCATTTTTCCCGACGCCTCCAACGACGTGACGCCGGTGCGGTTTGGGGAGCCCAAGGTGCTCTACCTCCTGCACGGCCTGGCCGGGAGCAGCGGGGAGTGGACCCGGTTTTCCAAAATCGAGTACTACGCGAAAAAATACAATTTCATCATGATAATGCCGGAGGTGCAGCGCAGCTTTTACTGCGATATCCCCGGCGGACCGGCCTATTTTACCTATGTGACGCAGGAGCTGCCCGCCATCTGCGGACAGTGGTTCCGCCTGGACAGCAGCCGGGAGAATACCTATATCGCCGGCGAGAGCATGGGCGGCTACGGCGCGTTTAAAGCGGCCCTGCGCTGTCCGGAGCGCTATGCGGCGGCGGCCAGCCTGTCCGGCGTGCTGGACTTCTGGGCGCTGGCCCGGCAGGTGATGGACGGGGCGTGGCCGGATATGTGCGCGGAGGAGCTGCGGCTCCTTCACGGCCCCTCCGGCCTGCCCGGGCCGGAGGACGACCTGTTCGCCCTGCTGGAACGGGCGGCGGAACACCCGGACCGGACCCGGCTGATTCAGCAGTGCGGCGCCGAGGACTTCCTCTATGAGGCAAACCAGCGGTTCCGCCAAGCGGCCCGGCGGGCGGGATATGAGCTGGCCTACCGGGAGGGGCCCGGCGATCATGAGTGGCCCTATTGGGACAAGGCGGTCCAGTATGCGCTGCAATTTTTCTGCGGGCTGGACCCGGAGACAACTCCAATCTACTAAAATTTGAATGAAGGAGACTTGATTGACATGAAATACCAGGCGGCAGCGTGGAAGGAAGCAACAGGCCCGAACCTGAAGGACTTCAATGAGAAGGAGGCTGTGGACAGCGTCAACGGCGCGCTGGCCCTGCGGCCGCAGATTGAGAAAATCCTGGACCAGATTTGGGACGACGGCTTTGACGGCATCTATTTCATCGGCATCGGCGGCACCTACGCCTCCAGTATGCAGGTGGAGGTGTATATGCGGGGCCGTTCCAAGCTGCCTGTTTATGTGGAGAACGCCGCGGAATTTCTGACCACCGGGAACAAGCGCTTCACCGACAAGTCCGTGGTGATCTACTCCTCCGTGTCCGGCAACACCAAGGAGATGATGCAGCTGGTGGACCGGGTCCATGAAATCGGCGCACGGGTGTTTGCCTTTATCGACACCCCGGACACCGTCCTCACCCAGCCCGACAAGCAGGAGTATCTGGTGATGTACCCCAAGAACGAGCAGCTGAAATTCTACATGGTGGCCAACTACCTGATGTACAAGAACGGCGAGTTCCCCGAGTACGAGCGGTACAATCAGGAAATGGAGGCCCATCTGGCCCAGGCGCTGGCCGACGTGGAGAAGGATTCTGATGAATGGGCCTACGGCTACGCCCAGCAGCAGGTGGCCTTCCGGGATGCCCACCCCGACCTGCCCCACTACTTCATCGGCTCGGGCAACCAGTACGGCGCTACCTATTCCTATGCCATGTGCTATTGGGAGGAGCAGATGTGGATCCGCACCAAGTCCATCAGCTGCCAGGAGTTTTTCCACGGGATGCAGGAGATCATCGTGTCCGACACCCCGGTGACCCTGTTCATGGGGGAGGATGAGCAGCGGCCGCTGGCCGAGCGGGTGGCCAGGTTCCTGCCCAAGGTGAACGCCAACTACACGATCATCGACACCAAGGAGCACGCCTTGACGGGAATCAGCCCGGAGTTCCGGGGTTCCATCTCCCATTTGGTGATGCACGGGGTGAACAACCGGGTGGATGCCTACATGGAGCTGTTCCTTCTCCATCACCTGTCTGTCTTCGTCTACTACCGTCAGTTCGACTACTAAACATAAAAAGGAGACTTCAGAATGAAAGCATGGAAACGGATCATCCCAGCGTTGCTGGCACTGATGCTGCTGGCCGGGTGCGGCGGCGGACCGGCCGAGTCCGGCACGCCGGGGAGCGGCGCCCCGGAGATCAGCGCGTCCGGTGCCCAAGGGGACGAAAAGGTGCTGAATGTGGGCCGGATGGCCGAGCTGTTCGACATGGATTCCACCATCGCCACCGAGGCGGACTGCTTGGAAATCATCTCCGCCATCATCGAGCCGCTGTTCATCACCGCTCCCGACGGCACCCCTGCCAACGCCCTGTGTGAAACCTATGAGATGGATGAGGCGGGCACCGCCTATACCTTCCATATCCGGCAGGACGCCAACTGGATGAACGGCACCCCTGTCACGGCCCACGACTTTGTGTTCGCGTGGCGCCGCCTGGTGGATCCGGCCACCGCCTCCGAGTACAGCTTCATGATGGAGGTGGCGGCGGTGAAGAACGCCACCCCCATCATCGCCGGGGAGATGCCCACCGACCAGCTGGGCGTATCCGCCGCCGATGACAAGACCCTGGTGGTGGAGCTGGACCGGCCGGTCACCTACTTCCTCAACCTGATGACCTTCCCCAGCTTCTGCCCCATCAACGAGGCGTTCGCCACCGAGAAGGGCAGCGAGTACGCCTTGGGCGCGGACAACCTGCTGTGCTGCGGCCCCTTCTATATGTCCGCTTGGGACGTGGGCGGCAACACCTATCAGCTGAAGAAGAACCCCGATTATTATGATGCGGACAAGGTGAAGCTGGACGTGATCAACTTCCAAATCATCACCGACCCCCAGCAGACTATGCTGGCTTATGAGAACGGTGATCTGGACTATGTGCGCCTGTCCGGCGAGCAGATTGCCAAGTATGAGACCATGGAGGGCTTCACCCGCATTGAGGAGGGCTACCTGTGGTATCTTTCCTGCAACCTCAATCCCAAGAGCCCGGAGTTCTCCAGCGGCCTGGAGAATGAGAACCTGCGCAAGGCCATCGCCATGTGCTTTGACAAGAACACCATCTGCTATGAGATCTTGAAGGACGGCTCCATCCCCGCCAACTTCGCCATCCCCAACAGGCTGGCCATCGGCCCGGACGGCAAGGACTTCCGGGAGACTGCCGGCACCTATTTGGAGATGGACAAGGAGGCCGCGCTGGCCTATTGGGAGACGGCCAAGGCCGAACTGGGCGTGGACGAGGTCACCATCGAGCTGTTGTACGATGATTCCGACTCCACCCCGCTGATTGCCCAGTACCTTCAGAGCGAGATCGAGAACACCCTGCCCGGTGTACACCTCTCGCTGAAGGCCCAGCCCAAAAAGAGCCGCACCGAGCTGATGCAGAACCGGGAGTATCAGCTGGGCCTGACCCGCTGGGGTCCCGACTACGCCGACCCCATGACGTATCTGGATATGTGGACCACCGGCTCCACCTATAACTACGGCGAGTGGAGCAGCGCCGAGTACGACAAGCTCATCGAGGAGGCCAACACCACCCTGGCCAACGACCCCGAAGCCCGGTGGGAAAACCTGAAGCAGGCGGAGGCCTTGGTGATGGACGAGGCCGTGATCCTGCCCGTATACCAAAAGGGCACCGCCGCCATGGTGCGTCCCGGCGTGACAGGCCTGTCTTTCTTCCCTGTGGGCGTAGGCACCATCTACAAGGACGTGGACGTTAATTACTGATGCGTACAGGACGGGGCCGGGGCGCCAGTGCCGAGGCCCCGTCCTGCTGTTTCAGCAAGCATGAGATATACAAGCGCCGCCGCAGCAATTCCGCCCGGCGCCGGAAGGAATGTGAAGTCAATGATCAAATATGTCGCGAAACGTCTGCTCATATCTGTAGTAACCATCTTGATCATCCTAACGCTGCTGTTTTTTATGCTGCGCTGTATGCCGGGCAGTCCCTTTAATGATGAGAAGATCACAGAGGTTCAGCGTGCGGCCCTGAATGCCAAATACGGCTTTGACCAGCCGGTGATCGTCCAGTTTTTTAACTATTTGAAAGCCATGCTCTCCGGGGATTTCGGCGTGTCCTATGTGATCCAGAAAAATATGCCCATCGCCGAGCTGCTCAAGGCCCGGGTACCCGTATCCCTGCGCATCGGCCTGCAGGCGGTGATGCTGGGCACGGTGATCGGGCTGGTGATGGGCATCGTGGCGGCGCTCAAGCGCAACTCCCCGCTGGATACGCTGTCCACGGCGGTGTCCGTCATCGGGGTGTCCTTCCCTTCCTATGTGTTCGCCATGGCCATGAGCTATTTCATCGGATACAAGCTGAAATGGCTGCCGCTGCTGTATGACACGTCGGACGCCTTCCGCTCCACCATCATGCCCACCATCTCGCTGTGTATGTTCTCGCTGGCTACAGTGGCCCGCTTTGCCCGCACGGAAATGGTGGAGGTAATGGGCAGCGACTATATGCTGCTGGCGGACTCCAAGGGCATCACCACCTTCCGGCTGCTGGGCGTCCACGGCCTGCGCAATGCCATGATTCCCATTATCACGGTGCTGGCGCCGCTGACGGTGGAGCTGATGACCGGCAGCCTGGTGGTGGAGCACATTTTCGCCATCCCCGGCATGGGAAGCCTGCTGGTGTCCGCCATCCAGTTCAACGACTACAATGTGGTGCTGGCCATCGTGTTTCTGTACAGCGTGATGTTCATTGCGGTGATCCTCATCGTGGACATCCTGTACGGGGTCATCGATCCCCGCATCCGTTTGGCAAAAGAG
>CATJRT010000120.1 GCA_949742895.1 uncultured Eubacteriales bacterium
CACACGCCAGGCCAGGTTCTTCTTGGTGCTGGCAGTCATGTTGGGCTCCAGCTCGCTACCCAACAGCTCGGCAAACTTGGCGGCGTGCTCGGCCTCTTCATAGGCGGCCTTCTCCCAGTACAGGGCGACCTCAGGATAACCCTCGCGGGCTGCGATACGGGCCATGCACAGATACATACCCACCTCGCCGCACTCGCCGTTGAAGTTGGCCATGAGCTGTTCCAAGATATACTTCTTGTCCTCGTCGGTGATATCGGGGTTGTTCTTCACGGTCTTGGCATAGATGCCGTACTCGTGCTCGGCAGCCAGCTTCATCTCGCCGCTCTGCTCGGTAAACCTGGAACCGGCGACATGGCACACGGGGCACTCGGCGGGGGGATTCTCACCTTCGTAGACGTAGCCGCAGACAGGGCAGATCCATTTTTTCATGATAATTTTCCTCCAATGTTAAGATATTTTGCAGTCCTTGCACAGACCGCGTACAATGAATTCACAGCCCTCCGGCTGGAATCCATATTGCACACTGAGACGTTCCAGATAGCCTTCGCCAGACGAATGTTCAGGCAGGTCGATCACAGCGCCACAGTGATTGCAAATAAAGTGGGCATGGGGACTCATGTCCCCGTCATAGCGCTCCTGGCCGCTCACAGTCCCTACCCGCCGTATGGCCTTCTGTTCGCATAGCTGGTTCAGGTTGCGGTAGACGGTTCCCAGGCTCAGGTCGGGGTATTGGACGCGGAGCTGACGATAGACCCAGTCGGCTGTGGGATGGATCCGGGTGCTCCGTATCAGAGACAGCATAGCATCCCGCTTTGCACTGCGCCGGATGGGGAGCATCTGCTCACCTCCTTAACGAGAATTATTCTCGTTAAGGAAATCATAACACAGTCATGACCTCTTGTAAAGGGTTTTTTTATTTTTACGCAAAATTTTTTCTATTCTGTTATACCCATTCCGGCGGGATTTGATTCCACCGTGTCCCTATGGTATACTATTGTGGCGAAAATAAACCGGAGGGAGTGTCGGCGATGCTGCGGCGCCTGCGTTGGAAATTCATTTTGATTATCATGCTGCTGCTCACGGCGGTGCTGGCCACAGTGCTGTCGGTGCAGACCAGCTCCGCCATTGCCCAGTTCCGGGGAGAGACGGACCGGGTCCTCCAGGCCGCCCTCCAGCGCAGCGAGGCCATCTTGGACCCCTGGAGCGACGGGTGGAGCAGCGTTCCGGAGCAGGATGACGAGCTGTATACCGCCATACCTGCCTTCTGCGTCATCCTGGACGGGAACAGCGGCCGCAGCCTGCTGGCGGTACGGTTCAACGCCTCGGTGGAGACGGAAACCCTGAGCCGTGCGGCGGCGCTGGCCCTGTCCTCCGGGGAGAGCGCAGGACAGGTGAAGGAGCTGAACCTGCGCTTCCAGATCCGTTTCCGCAGCTCGTTAATCGAGATTGCCTTTGCCGACCTGACCTGGGAGCAAACCGCTGTCCGGCAGCAGGTGGTCACGGCGCTGCTCACCCTGGCGGCGGCGCTGGCAGGCTTTTTCGCAGTGAGCTTTTTTCTGTCCCGCTGGCTGGTACGGCCGGTGGAGTTGAGCTGGCGGCAGCAGCAACAGTTCGTGGCAGACGCCTCCCACGAGCTGAAAACGCCCCTGACCGTGCTGCTGGCGGACGCGGACATCCTTCTGGCACACCCGTCGGACACCATCGGGAGTCAGCGCAAATGGGTGGAGCACATTCAGGCTGAGGGCCTGCGGATGAAGGGACTGGTGCAGGATTTGCTGTTCCTGGCCCGGGGAGATGCGGACGGAGCTCGGGAACGGCCGCAGGAACGGGTGCTGCTGTCCGATGTGTGCTGGAGCAGCCTGCTGTCCTTTGAGCCGGTGGCCTTCGAGCAGGGACTGACGCTGGACAGCAGTCTGGCTCCGGACGTGGCGGTCACCGGTGTGGAGGAGGAACTGCGCCGTCTGGTGATAATCCTGCTGGATAATGCCTGCAAATACTGCGGTCCTGGCGGCACAGTCACCGTCACCCTGACAAGGGGCGAGCGGGCCGTTCTCACCGTCCACAATACTGGGGAGCCCATCTCTGCCGAAGCCCAGCCTCACCTGTTCGAGCGGTTTTACCGGGCAGATTCCTCCCGAGCCCGCAGCCAGGGTGGGTACGGCCTGGGTCTTGCCATTGCAGCGGCGGTGGCGGAGCGGCACCGGGGAAAAATCTCAGTCCACAGCGAAGCGGAGGAGGGGACGGCCTTCACCGTCACCCTGCCGCCGGCATAAAAAGAAAGGAGGGGCTTGACAGCTCCTTCTTTTGATGCTATATTGTTTGAAGCTCAAATGATTTGAATATTAAACTATTTGAATATCTGAGAGGTGAATGGGATGACGGATCCGCAGCATGAGGAGCTGAACCATTTTTTTGTCCATGTGTTCAATCAGATTCTGGCCTGTGAGGAGCAGGCACTTAACAGGGTAGGTGCACAGGACCTGTCGGTGAAAGAACTGCACGTGCTGGAGGCGGTGAGCGACCTGGCGGTGGAAAACCGCAACACCATGACCCAGATTGCCGATGCGCTGGCCATTCGGGTTAGCTCACTGACCACGGCGGTGAACACGCTGGTGCGCAAGGGCTATCTGAAGAGGGGCGGCGAGCCGGGAGACCGTCGGGTCATTCGTGTCTGGCTCACCCCTAAGGGGGAGGAAGCAAACCGGCTCCACGCCCAATTCCACGCCAAGATGGTGGAGGAGGCTGCTTCAGGACTGGAGGCGGGAGAACTGGATACCCTGCTGCGCTCCCTTCGCCAGCTGGAACATTTTTTCCACGATATGAGCCGCCAAAATCAATAAAAGCATAAGGAGGCACACCATGGCTATCTATATTTTAACAGACAGCTCTGCCGATTATCTTTCCGATGAAGCGGAACGCCGGGGCATTTGGGTGGCGCAGCTACGGGTGCAGTTCGGTGAAGAGACCTATCAGGCCGGCCCGGACCCGGACTACGCGGGCTTTTACCGCAAGCTGGCGGCCTCCAAGGAACTGCCCACTACCAGTCAGGCGGGACCGGACGATTTTATACCTTGGTTTCAGCAGGTGAAGGAGAACGGGGATAGCCTCATCTGCCTGCTCATCGCGTCCTCGTTATCCGGTACATACCAGAGCGCCATGATTGCCAAGGAGATGTGCGGCTATGAGCACATCCACGTGGTAGATTCCACCCAGACGGTGCTGGGCCTTCGGCTGCTGGTGGACCTGGCCTGTCTGCTCCGGGACCAAGGGCTGGACGCTCCCACCATTGTGGAGCGGCTGGAGCAGGCAAAGGGCCGGGTCCGGCTACTGGCCATTGTAGACACCTTGAGGTATCTCCACAAGGGAGGCCGTCTGCCCGCGGCCGTCTCCATTGCCGGAGGACTGCTGAAGGTGAAGCCCATCATCACCCTGTGTAGCGGCCAGATCAGCCTGGTGGGCAAAGGTATGGGAACAAAGGGCAGTCTCACCGCCTTTATCAACCTCCTGGGAGACGAGCTGCGCCTGGACGCCCATTTACCCGTATATTACGGCTACACTGCCGACGGAACCCTGTGCCGGGAGATGATGATTCAGGTTCAGGCTGCATTTGGCCGCCACCGCTGTGAGGTCCATCCAGTGGGGCCGGTCATCGGCACTCATGTGGGGCCAGGGGCGGCGGTGATCGTCTATCTGGAGCGGGAGGCCTGACGGCCCAGCCGCTGCCAATCTGTCCGGTGCAGAGATTGGGTTCCATCAATGGTTTCCCCGGCGCGTATGCGCCGGGGAAATTTTTTGGCTTGAGATATTGACAACGGATTTCTATAGTGCTAATATATGAGCAGATGTTCATATGTTTGTCGTTTGAAAGGAGCAGCCCTATGACGGACAACAACGAAATCGAGCGCTGCGGCACGGTATGCGTCCACCAGTGCGCGGTAGACGAGGTGCTCAGCGAGATGCCGGGAGACGAAACGCTGTACGACCTGGCAGAGCTGTTCAAGGTGTTCGGCGATTCCACCCGCATCAAGATCCTATACGCACTGTTCGAGGCGGAGCTGTGCGTGTGCGACATCGCCCAGCTTCTGGGCCTCACCCAGTCCGCCGTATCCCACCAGCTCCGGGTGCTGAAAAGCAGCCGCCTGGTGAAATTCCGCCGGGACGGCAAAACGGTATACTACTCCCTGGCCGACGGCCATGTGCGCAAGATCATCGCACAAGGTATGGAACATATCAATGAATAAAGGAAAGGAAGTCATCACTATGAAAAAGACCTTCAAGCTCATCGACCTGGACTGCGCCAACTGCGCCGCTAAAATGGAAAACGCCATCAGGAAGCTCCCCGGCGTCACAGGCGCCACTGTCAGCTTCCTCACCCAGAAGATGACCATCGAGGCGGACGACGTGGACGCCATCATGAAGGACGTGGTGAAGTGCTGCAAGAAGGTGGAGCCGGACTGCGAGATCGTGCTGTGAGCCGCTCCTTCTGGGACCGTGTGGCGCGGCTGTATGATCTGGTAGAGCAAAGCAACCACAGGGCGAATGCTGCTGCTGCGGCCCGTGTGGGGGAACTGGTCCCCGCCGGGGCTATAGTTCTGGACTGCGCCGCCGGGACGGGACTGTTCTCCCTGGCGGCGGCAGAGCGGGCAGGCTCGGTGCTTTGTACCGACCGGTCGGAGGCCATGCTGGAGCAGGCCCGAAAAAAAGCCGCCCGGAAGGGGGCGACCAACATGGGCTTCGCTGTCCGGGACGTGACCGCCCTGCCCGACCCGGACGGCAGCTTTGACATGGTGATTGCCGCCAACGTGCTCCATCTTCTTCCTCAGCCTGAGACTGCGGTGTGGGAACTGTGGCGGGTCACCGCCCCCGGTGGGCGGCTCATCCTCCCCACCTACCTCCAAGGGAAGGTGGGAACGGCTTATGGAACCATGATTAAAATTTATCAGGGCGTGGGGTTCCACTACGAGCACGCCTTCACCCCAGGAACCTACCGGGAATTTCTGGAACATCTGGAGCTGGCCCCGGTGGCGGTGGAGGTCATCCCGGGGCGGGTGCCCGAGGGCATCGGCGTACTGGAGAAGCCCGCATAATCAAGCGGAAAATGGACCCCCGCAAAACCGTCCTTTGGTTTTGTGGGGAGAGGAGAGACAGTGGAGTGAACGAACTTTCGTCGCAGACGGAAGCGAGCGATACGGAACTTGTCTCGACGAAGGAGTTGATTTGGTTATGACAAGGAAGCAAAAAAAGACGTTAATCCGCATCATCGTAGCGGCGGTGCTATTGATTGCAGTGGCACTGCTGCCTGATATCCCAATGCAAAAGCATATCCCTTTGCTGACCGAGGGTGTAGAAGGTGTGCCCAACTATGGCTGGGTGCTGCTCAAATGGCCGTTTTACCTCATCCCCTACCTCGTCATCGGCTGGGACATCCTCTGGAAAGCCATCCGCAACATCGGCCACGGGCAGGTCTTTGACGAAAACTTCCTCATGTGCGTGGCCACCGTGGGTGCGCTGGTCTTAGGCGAATATTCCGAAGCCGTGGGCGTCATGCTGTTCTACCAAGTGGGCGAGCTGTTCCAGAGCTACGCCGTGGGCAAGTCCCGCCGCTCCATCGCCCAACTCATGGACATCCGCCCGGACAGCGCCAACGTAGAGCGGGACGGGCAGATCATCGAGGTGGATCCGGACACGGTGGCGGTGGGGGAGGTCATCGTCATCCGCCCCGGCGAGAAGGTCCCCCTTGACGGTGTGGTGCTGGAGGGGAGCTCCGCCCTGGACACCGCCGCCCTTACCGGCGAGTCCGTCCCCCGGGACGTGGCCGTGGGCGCGGAGCTGCTGTCCGGCTGCGTCAACCTCACCGGGCTTTTGAAGGTGCGGGTCACGAAGGAGTTCGGTCAGTCCACCGTGGCGAAGATCCTGGATCTGGTGGAGAACGCCTCCTCCAAAAAGGCGAAGGCGGAGAACTTCATCACCAAATTTGCCCGGTACTACACCCCCAGCGTGGTGATCGCCGCCGTTCTGCTGGCGGTGCTGCCGCCCCTCTTTGTAGGGGAGTGGAGC
>CATJRT010000121.1 GCA_949742895.1 uncultured Eubacteriales bacterium
GCGCTGGAGAAGCGGGACGCGGAACAAATTTCCTGACTACGATAGAAAGCATTCTTCGATTTGCTCGTATTGCTCTTTCCTTAGTTCCATTCTTTGATTATATCACAACTCCACTTATGTGAACAGTCCATAGGGACACCTTGCTGCCCCACAGCACTTGTGTAATATCCTCGACCCGCCGTACTGACACCCCCGCCAGGTACATCTCGATCAGCGCCTCCTCTACGCTGCTCTCCCGCCGGTGGTACCCTCTATGAAGGCCGTTTCAAACGAAACGCCCTTCAGCCGCAGGACATGTAGCGTTACATCTCCCGATGTCGTGATGAGGTTCCTGTTATAATGCCCGCTGTGATATCCCTGTCGGGCTTCGCTGCGCTCATACCACGCCGCCTGAGTCAACTTGACTGCTTCCTGCTCCAGCAGTTCGTTCAGCGTTTCTTTTCACACTGCCCCGAACCAGTTCCGTCAGCTGCCCCTTGATTACTTCCTCATTTAGCTGTACAATCTTTTCCGACATGGTTTGCTGTCTCCTTTCTGAATGTGGTCTCCCAACTCCATTCTGCTTGAGACTGCAAATCTTGTCCTTTTATTTACGCAATTTATTGTACCTTATCTTTAATGGCGCTGGCCAAGCTCTACGGCCTGTCGGCGGACGAGTTGCTCCGGCAGGTGGAAATGACCGAATAGACGACAAAATATCCCTCCACGATAGCGGGAGGGACATTTTACTGCCCAAAACCATAGATTGGGGAAAACGAAAAGGAGTTTTCCCTATGAAGCTATCCCGACTTTTGTCCGCCATCGGGGCGGATTGCACGCAAGATGTAGAAATCTCGTCCCTCACCTGCGACTCCCGGCAAGCCGGTCCCGGCGCACTGTTTGTGGCGGTGGAGGGGGCGCGGGCCAACGGACGTTCCTACATCTCGGACGCACTGGAGCGGGGGGCCGCCGCCGTGGTGTGCCGTCCACCCCTGCCCTCCGGCGTCCCCGGTGCGGCGGTGGACGGCACAAGAGCCGCTCTGCCCCGGTTGGCATCTGAATTTTACGGCCGCCCCGCCAATGACCTGACCCTCATCGCCGTCACCGGCACTAAGGGCAAGACCACCACCGCCCATATGTTGCGGGACATCCTCAATGCCGCCGGATACATGACCGGTATGATCGGCACCCTGGGAGCCTTCCTGGGTACGGAGCGCATCGCCCAGCCGGTGAACACCACGCCGGAGCCCATCGCCCTTCACCGTATTCTGCGGCAGATGGTAGACAGCGGGTGTAGCCATGTGGTGCTGGAGGTGTCATCCCAAGCCATGAAGCTGGCGAGGGTGGACGGCATCGACTTTGATGCCGCCGTCTTTCTCAACCTGGGCCATGACCACATCGGCGGCGCGGAGCACGCCAACTTTGACGAGTACCGGGCCTGCAAGGCGGAGCTGTTTCACCAGTGCCGTCTGGCGGTGGGTAATGGGGACGATCCCAACTGGCCCGCCATGGCGGCACGACTCCGCCCAGGCGTGCCCGCTGTCACCTTCGGTTTCGGGGCAGGGACGGATCTGCGGGGCAGTGCCGCGCCCGACCCGAACCGCCCTCTGTCCGTCCGCCTTTCGGTGGAAGGCGCACCGGATTACCGCATCCCTCTGCCGGGGGCGTTCAACGCCGCCGATGCCCTGGCGGCCATCGCCCTGAGCCGGACCCTGGGGCTGAACGACGGCGCGGTCCGGGCGGGATTGGCCCATGTCCGGGTTCCAGGGCGCACCCAGCGATATCCCGCCCCCGCGCCCTACTGCGTCCTCATCGACTACGCCCACAACGGGGACAGTTTCGACGCCCTGCTGTCCGCCCTGGCGGAGCATAAGCACCGGCGGCTAATTGTGGTGTTCGGCGCGGGGGGCGACCGGCCCAAGCTCCGCCGGACGGACATGGCCCGGGCCGCGGCCCGGTGGGCTAACTACGCCGTCATCACCGCCGACAACCCCCGCACCGAACCAGTGGAGGCCATCTGCGCTGATATCACCGCCGCCATGGGGGACGCCATCCCCCACGAGACCGTCCCAGACCGGCGGCTGGCTATCTTCCGGGCGCTGGACCTGGCTGAGGAGGGGGATATCGTGGCTCTGCTGGGCAAGGGCCATGAGGAGTACATTGAGGTGGACGGTGTGTGCCATCCCTTTTCGGAGCGGGCGGTACTGGACGAGTATTTTCAAAAGCCTGCAATGTAAGAGCCTGTTTAAAATCTTTTGACAAAAATGGCGGGGTGGGAGATAATAGGAAAAAACAAGCGGGAGCTGGGGAAAATGCATCAATACCCAAGTGATATCAGCCGGGAAGAATATAAGC
>CATJRT010000122.1 GCA_949742895.1 uncultured Eubacteriales bacterium
CCGGCGGTGATGGGCCGCATCTCCTGATCCAGGATGAAGGTCATGCCATAGGCCAGATCACCCCAGGCATAGAGGAAGGAGAAAATGGCGCACACCATCACGCCAGGCTTGGCGATGGGGATCAGGATACGGACGAAAGCGGTAAAGCGGTTGCAGCCGTCCAGATAGGCGGCCTCCTCCAGGTCGCTGGGGATGGAGGCGAAGTAGTTTTTCAAAATCAGCACCGAGAAGGGGATGCCGATGGTGGCGTCGGCCAGGATGGCGGCCCACCAGGTGTCGTAGACGTGCATATTCTTGAACATGATGAACATGGGGGTGAGCAGTACCGACACGGGCAGCATCTGAGTTACCAGGAAGGACAGCAGGGCCAGCTTGCGCCCCTTGAAGCGGTACTTGGCGATCCCGTAGGAGGCGGGGACTGCCAGCACCACGGCGATGCCCATAGCCCCCATGGAGATAAGAAAGCTGTTGCCAAAGGAGCGGAACATATTGAAGTCGCCGCTCTCCACTTGGGCGGCATAGGAGGCGGTGTTCACCTCATGGGGGTAGAAGGTGGGGGGATTCTGGAAGATTTCCTTCTCCGTTTTCAGGGAGGTGTTCAGCGCCCAGTATAGGGGGAACAGCAGGAAGCAGGCGATAAGCACCGCTGCGGCGCAGTAGGCGATATTTTTCTTTTTGCCCATGGCTTTGCCGTCGTTCATTGATCGTCCTCTCCTTCCGTAGTCACTTTGATGTAGAACATACCTACAATCAGCAGGATCACCAGCAGCACGTTGGCCACCGCCGAGCCCTTGCTGTACTTGAACATCTCAAAGGACAGCTTGTAGGAGTAGGTGGACAGCATGTGGGTGGAGTTCACCGGCCCGCCGCCGGTCATGACGTAGACCAGGTCATAGACCTTGAAGGTGTAGATAAAGCCCAGAATCAGCGCCGACTCGATGGTGGGCTTCAGCAGGGGGACGGTGATTTTGAAGAAGCTCTGGATCTTGTTGGCCCCGTCGATGGAGGCGCTCTCGTACATCTCCCGGGGGATGGTGGTCAGGCCGGTGGAGATGAGGATCATGTTGAAGGGGATGCCGATCCATACGTTGGCGCAGATCAGGGCGAACAGGGCGGTGCCGGGGGTGGTCAGCCACTCGATGTTGGAGCTGATGAGGTGCAAAGACCGGAGCAGGTAGTTGATGACCCCGATGTCGGTGGCGAACAGCAGCTTGAAGATCAGGGCGGTGACGGTGACGGGCACCATCCAGGGCACCAGCAGGATACCCCGCACCGACTTGGCGAAGGTGAACCGCTTGCTGAAAAACAGGGCCAGGGCGAAGCCGATGACGAATTGGAACACCAGACACAGGACGGTGTACAGCAAGGTGTTGCTCAGGGAGGAGCGGAACACGTTGTCCTGAAACAGCTCCAGATAGTTGCTCAAGGCCACAAAGTGCTTCTCCCCCCGGACCAGGTTGGCCACGGTCACATCCTGGAAGCTGAGGATGATATTCTTAATGACCGGATAGCCCACAAAGACCAGCATATACAGCAGCGCCGGCAGGACGAATAGGAACCCGACGTTGCGTTTCAGCGCTCGTTTAGCGGACGCCATGAAAAAACCTCCTTTAAAATATTTCTTGTGATTCCCGCCCCGCAGAGGGTGGGAACAGGAAAAAGGATTGTAAAGAAAGACAAAAAGGGGCCGCCGCACAGGAGTGGTTCCAAACTGTGCGGCGGCCTCGTTCCATTTGGGTTTATTTTACGATGGCGTCGATGGTCGCCTGAGCCTCGGCGGCGGCATCAGCCGGGGAGGCGGTGCCAGTGATGACCTTGTTGAAGGCCAGGGAGATGGCGTCGGAAACGCTGGGCCAGTCGGCCAGGGGGCCGCGAGGCATGGCGTACTTCAGCTCCTCCACGAAGGGCTGGTAGGGGGAGCCGGCCTCAAACTGGGTGGAGGCGATGGTCTGGTCGGCGGAGATGTAGCCAAAGCCGCTCATCAGGAACTTCACCTGCTCCTCAGAGGTGGCGTAGGTGAGGAAGTCCAGGGCACCGACCACGTTGCCGCCGTTGATGACGGCGTAGTTTTCGCCGCCCAGGACGGAGGAGTACTCAGCGTCCTTGGGGATGAGGGTGACGCCCCAGTTGAGATTGGGGGCCTCGGCCTGCATGGTGGGGATCTGCCAGGGACCGTTCTCCATCATGGCCACGTTGCCGGAGATGAACTGGTTCATCACGTCGCCCTGGGTCCAGTTGATGCACTCCTTGCTCATGACCCCTTCTTTCACCAGGTCCTGAATGAAAGTGAGGGCGCGGATGCCGTTGTCGTTGTTGATGTCGTAGGAGGTAGCGCCGGTGGTCCACAGCCAGGGCACGAAGTTGAAAGTGCCCTCCTCATTCTGCACGCTGGACAGGGCCAGGCCGGTGACGGAGTCGGTGGTCAGGGCCTTGGCGGCAGCTTTCAGCTCGTCCCAGGTGGTGGGGACGGAGACGTTGGCGGCCTTGAGCATATCCTCATTGTAGTACAGGGCCAGGCAGTTGACGCCGAAGGGCACGCCGTAGAGCTTGCCGTCGATGGTGCAGGAGTTGACGGTGCCTTCATAATAATTGCTCACATCGAACTTGCCGGTGATGTCCTCAAAGATGCCCATGGCTGCGTAGGAGGCGTGGTCGGGGGAGTCCAGGATGGCGATGTCGGGCAGCTCGTCGGCGGAGGCGCCGATGGACAGCTGCTTCTTGAAGTCGGCGAAGGGGACGTACTTGGCGGTGACGGCGTACTTGTCCTGGGAGGCGTTGTAGTCCTGGATGACCTTGTCCAAGGCTACCTGATGGCCCTCGGTCTCCCAGTAGTACCAGATGGTGACATCCTCGGTGCCAGCGGGAGCGGGGGAATTGCTCTTGTTGCCGGAACCGCCGCTGGGAGTGGAGCTGTTGCTGTCCCCGCCGCAGCCGGTGAGCAGCGCGGCTGTCATGACCACCGCGGTCAGAAGGGCGATGAAACGATTCTTTTTCATGTTGTCTCCTCCTCATTTTCAGCCAGCCTTTTGAAAAGGCTTTCGTTTTGACGATCACAGCATAACAAACCCACTGCCGGAGCGAAACGGTAAAAATGTGAAAAAGGGAGAAAATTCTAAGGTCATTTGTGGGACTTCCGGTATTCCGCCGGTGACATGCCCACGCACTCCTTAAACACCCGGGCGAAATACTTGGCGTCGGTGTAGCCCACCTTCTCCGCGATTTCATACTGCTTGAACTGGGTACCGATGAGCAGCTCCTTGGCCTTGGACAGCCGGTAGTTGCGAATGTAGACGCTGAAGGGCTCCCCCACCTCCTTGTGAAACTGGGTGCCCAGATACTCCTGGGAGAGATTCAGCCGGTTGGCGATCTCCCCCAGGGTGATGCCGGAGGAGTAAAATTCGTGGATCATGCTCTGGGTCTTTTTAATGGTCAGGCTGACCCCCTCGCCCTCCTGGGTGGGCAAGCTCAAGGCGGACAGAACCTCCTCAAATGGTTGGCGCAGCTCCCAGGTGGTTCGGGCGCTCATGACCTGATCCAATATCTCCCGCTGCTCCAACCCCTGGTCGTCGATGTGACCCACTTCCTTAGCAATACTGAGGAAGGACCAGAGAAAGCGTACATAGGAGTCCTTGACTTCCCCGGGAGCGTAGATCTTTGTTCCCAAAAAATACTGCTGGAATTGCTCAGATAACTTATGTATTTGAGGTAAATCCCCAGCGCAGATAGAAACTTTCATCTGATTTTCCAATTCGATGGGATAGACGCACACCTCCGTCTGGATCCGAGTGATCTCCGGGCAGGAAATCAGAGTACCCTCTCCCAGAGAGAGACTCCAGTCCATGTGCTCCTCCAACTGCCGGTAGCCCTCTCGGATGCCGTTGGCACAGGGAACCTGGATGATTCCAAAGGCCAATTTTTCCTCCGGTGATTCTCTCAGCCACAGACGAACCTGGTACTGATACCAGGCCTCAAAGTCCTGCCGGGAGGAATATCCATACACCAGGGCCAGCACCACCTTGTCGTACTCCACATCGATCAGGCAAAACCCTCCCAGATTTCGGCTGTTCAGCAGCTCAACGATCCGCTTCCGAATGCGATCCCGTCCATTGGAAAAGCCGTCCCCCAGATAAAACAGTAGCTCGAGCAGGCAGTCCTTATGCCCAAGGCTGTAGACCCTTTCCAGAAAATCTGCTGTGTTCGTATCCAGAGATGTGCCGTTGTGAAGAACGACGGACAAAATACTCTCCAGGCTTCCCACTGTCTCCGGGGTGCGCCGGCGCTCCTGCTCACACAGGGCCTGGAGCTTGCGGACCGTCTGAACAAACTCCTGCATCACGATGGGCTTGACCAGATAGTCCACCACCCCGAGGCGCACTGCCTGCTGGGCGTAAGCGAACTCGGAGTAGGCCGTCAGCACAATCACTTTGGGGGAGAGTCCCAGCGCCTGGGCCTTGGTGAGCATCTCCAGGCCGTCCATGCCGGGCATTTTGATGTCGGTAATGACCATGTCCGGCTTATGATACTCCAGATAGGCCAGGCCCTCCAGGCCGTTTTCCGCCACGGCCACGATCTCGATCTCCGGAAACTGCTTGCCCAGCAGTCTGCACAGGCCCTCCCGGATGCGGATCTCGTCCTCCACAATGAGCAGCGTCATAAGCCCTCCTCCTCTCCATGACCTGTGGGAATCCAAAGCTGTACCAAGGTGCCATCACCCAGTTTGCTGGAGAGAGTAAACCTGGCCTCTTCGCCGTAGTACATCCGTATCCTGGTGACAGCGTTCTCCATGCCGATGTGGTGCTTGTCCCCTGTGCGCTGGAACACGCCCCGGTTCATCTCCTCCACGTAGTCGTCCCGGATGCCCCGGCCGTTGTCCCGGATCTCCACCCGGAGGAGGTCCCCCTCCCGGCGCATGAATACTTCCAGCACATGGGCGCGGTTCACCCCCTCGAAGCCGTGGAGGATAGCGTTTTCCACAAAGGGCTGGAGCAGCAGCTTGTGGATGGGAAGCTCCATCAGCTCCGGGTCGATCTCCATCCGGCAGTCGAAGGAGTTTTTCAGCCGGGTCTGCTGTAAAAAGATATACTGCTTGAGCCAGTTGACCTCCTCCCGGAGGGTGACGACTCCGCTGCTGTTGGAGATGCCGTAGCGCAGAATGCTGGCCAGGGCGGTGATAGCGTTGCTGATCTCATAGTCGTCCCGATCAATGGCCATCCAGTTGATGGTGTCCAGAGTGTTGTACAGGAAATGGGGGTTAATCTGGGCCTCCAAGGCGGCAATCTCGGCGCTGCGCTGCTTGTCAATGGACAGCTTCAGCCGGCCTATGGTCTGGTTAAAGGTGTCGGCGATAATATCAATCTCCGAGGGGCGAAGCGGGTCGGAAGTCACATGAACGGAGAGATCTCCGGTCTCCGCCTTGCGCATGGTCTCGGCCACCCGCTTGATGGAGCCTGTCATCACCACCACCAGCCCCACAATCACCGCCAGTACCACCAGCAGGGACAGAGTGGTGACAGAAGCGAGCATTTGCTGCTGCTGCTGGAGCGCCCGTATCAGTTCCTCCTGATTGGTGGCCCGCACAATGGTCCAGCCCGTCTTTTCGTCAAAGATGGAATAGAACGACAGGTTTTCCCCTTTCAACAGTCCTGTCCCCTGAATCAAATGACTATAAGCGGACTGACGTTCCTCCTCGTTGGCATCGGAGGCAAAGAGGGATTTTCCGATTTCCTTAGAAGAAGGGCAGGCCACCACATAGCCCTGACTGTCCACAATGAAGTTCACTCCGCTCTTCGTAGTGGGAGCGCATATTTCCTCCAGCAGGGTCTCATCGATGCTCACCAGCACCACTCCCAGATGTCGCTGGATGTTCCGATAGTCGATAATCCGGTGGCCCATGTGGAACAAGTAACAGGGATTGCTGCCAAAGGACACCTGCTCTCCGGTGCTGAGAAGATGGGTCCGGCTGTCCCGGCTGATCTCCTGGTAGAGGGCGTTCTGTGACAGGCTGATGCTGTCCATCCAGGAGGTGTTGGTGGTGGAGGCGGTGAGCTGGTCGTAAAAGATCAGGTCGCCGTTTTCCGTAATCACCGAAATGGACTTTACATGGTCTTTGGTATAGACCAGCCCCCGCAGGGTCCGGCGCAGCATTTTCCGGTTGTTGGCAGGGTCCTCTCCGGCGTTGATCTTGTCCACCAGTTCCACAATGGCGTCGTCGGTATAGACCTGATAGAGAATATCCTCGTAGGACTCCAGCCAGACGTCCAGGCTGCGCTTGGTCTGATACAGATTGGCCTCTGTCAGACTGTCAATATTCTGCTGAACCAATTTAGAGGTGTTGTAGTAGGAAACCAGATTGACCAGCAGAACAGGGAAAATGGAGGTAATCAGAAATGCGGCAATCATCCATATCTTAATACTGCGAAAATCAAAGGTATAACGCTTCATATTATATCTCCCCCACTTGGATTATACAGACTTTTTTTGCTGTTGAAAATGGGAAAAATCTGTGATTGGAGGGAAAGTCTAATGTGTCCTCCCTTTGTGAGGACAGCACAACAGATTGGATGATTCTGCACAGCCATCCGGAGCATTATAGCAACACAAAATCAGAGAGGTTCGGCTTTCCTCGTTTTTTGAATGGGATGGACGCCGCCTGCCAGCTGCGCCAGATAGATAAGGACACCGTTCTGATCTTTATTACCAATCTGGCCCAGTACGCCATCAATAGCTATGATGTGCATGCACTGGATTTTATGGTCAAGCCAGTGGAATGCGGGGAGTGTCTGCTTTTTGCAGAAACAGTTGGTGGACAGTGGTGGAATTGACCTGAAAAACACTGGC
>CATJRT010000123.1 GCA_949742895.1 uncultured Eubacteriales bacterium
CTGGAAGCCCAACGTCAAGCGCGTCAAGGCTGTGGTGGACGGCGCTCCCAAGCACGTCTATGTGTGCACCCGCTGCCTCCGCTCCGGCAAAGTCACCCGTGCCGTGTGATTTCCATAGGAAGCAAATCGGACCCTGCGCGTTTGCGCAGGGTCCGATTTTTATCAGCACAGGCCGCCATTCCCGCCAACCTCCAGCGGTCTGCTTTCTCTCTCTCAAGAGAAAGCAGGCAAAGGGTGCGGCCAAGGGGCGACGGCCCCTTGAATATCCCCGGGGATTCTCGGTACGGCATTTCAGTCATTACCCTTCCGGCTTGCGCGTAACGAATCAACTCCGCGCCGCTTCCCGGCCCGCAGGGGCCTTTCTCGGTGCTTGTCGGGCACAATGCCCGCTCTGTTCCGCCACGCCTGGATGGGCGTGCTCGTCATCTGCGTATCAGATCCAGCTCACTTCCGCCTCCAGCTCGTGGCGCTTTTCCCTGCCCATGAGCTGCTCCAGCACCTGCCGGGGGTTCGCACCCTCGTACAGCACCTGATACGCGCCCTCCAGGATGGGCATTTCCACCCCGGCACGCTGGGCAAGCTGCTTGGCGCTGGCGGCAGCGTAATAGCCCTCCACCACCGCGCCCCCCAGCTCCGCCATGGCCTGCTGCGCCGTGCGGCCCTGGCCTACCAGGATGCCCGCCCGGCGGTTGCGGGAATGCATGGAGGTGCAGGTCACGATGAGGTCGCCCACTCCGGCCAGCCCCGCGAAGGTCTCCTTCCTGGCCCCCATGGCCACACCCAGCCGGGCAATCTCCGTCAGACCCCGCGTCATGAGCATGGCCTTGGTATTGTCGCCGAAGCCCATGCCGTCGCAGCAGCCGGCGCACAGGGCAATGACGTTCTTCATAGCCGCGCCGATCTCCACACCTACGATGTCCGGCGAGGTATAGATGCGCAGGCGGTGGTTCATAAACAGGTCCTGCACCAGCTCGGCAGCGAACCGGCTCTCGCAGGCCACCACCACCGCCGTAGGCACACCCCGGCCCACCTCCTCGGCGTGGGAGGGACCGGACAGCACGGCGATGGGATTCTGTCCGTCCAGCTCCTGCCCAGCCACCTGGTGGAGCAGCAGGACGCTATCCTTTTCAATGCCCTTGGACACCAGCACCACCGGCACACCGGGGTCCAGCCGTTCCCGTAGCAAAGCGGCGGTGGACCGCACGGCAAAGGACGGCGTGGCCAGCACCACTGCGCCGCAGCCCTTTACACAGTCCAAGTCGGTGGACAACTCCAATGCCTCCGGCAGCGGAACGCCGGGGAGCATAGGGTTTTCCCGCCTGTTTCGCAGAACCGCGTTCTCCTCCCGTGTATAGCTCCACAAAACGGTGTCATGCCCGTTTTCCAGCAGCACCAGCGCCAAGGCCGTACCCCACGCGCCGCTTCCAATCACCGCAGTTTTCATTTTTTCTTCCCCTCCTTACTCTCCGAAGCCGCTTCATCTGGAGATACCTCTGGCGGAGCGGACTTCTTATGCAGGGTGAATTTGGACTCGGAACCCTTGATAATGCGCACTATATTCTGTCGGTGCTTCCACAGGATCAGTCCCCCCACGACGATGGACAGCAGGGTGATGAGCAGGTCCTGATAGACGATGCCGGACACAAAGGGGAAGGACAGCCCTGCCCAGCAGGAGCCCAGGGACACATATTTGGTGGCGGCGGCCAGAATGATGAAGCCGCCCCACACCACCACGGGAATCCACCAGGCCGGAAATCTCCCCTGCCCGTTGATGCCCATCATGATGGCGATGGTTCCGCCGGACAGGATACCCTTGCCCCCCCGGAACTGGAAGGTGCAGGGGTACATATGCCCGATCAGGCAGAAAGCGCCCGCCCAGTATTTTGCCAGCGGGACCAGCTCCGGCGAGAGGTGCTCCGCGATGAACACCGCAAATAGCATCGCCAGCACCGCCTTCACCACGTCGGACAGGATGACCACTGCCGTCAGCGGCCCGCCGAAGCTGCGGTAAAAGTTAGTCAAGCCGGCGTTGCCGCTGCCGTGGGTGCGCACATCGTCCCGGAGGATGAAGCGGGACACCACCACGGCCCCGTTGAAGCAGCCCAGGAAATAGGCTACCACCGCTACCCCGACGGCGGCCAGCGCCAGCCAGTTGCCGGGCACGTTGGCGGCTTCGATATAACGAGACAGCATGCTTATCCCTCCTTATCGCCCTTCTGCCGGATGGTAATGCGCACCGGCGTGCCGGTCAAGCCAAAGGTGTCCCGGATCTGGTTCTCGATATAGCGCTGGTAGGAGAAGTGGAACAGCCGGGCGTCGTTGCAGAAGATGACAAAGTGGGGCGGCTTCACCCCGACCTGGGTCATATAATATACCTTCAGCCGCCGGCCCTTGTCGGTAGGGGGCTGGACCCGGGTCTGGGCATCCGCCAGGACGGAGTTGAGCATGCCGGTGGTAATGCGGGTGGAGGCCTGGTTGTTCACATAGTTGATAAGCTCAAACAGCCGGTCCACCCGCTGGCCGGTGAGGGCGGAGATAAACAGGATGGGGGCATAGGTCATGTAGGACAGGTC
>CATJRT010000124.1 GCA_949742895.1 uncultured Eubacteriales bacterium
ACTTCGCTGAAATTGACACCGCCGTTACTGAACTGCAATCGCATATGGAGGACGGCAACAGCCTCGACCCCACGCGGGTCAAGGCTGTTTTTTACACTCTGTACTTCGGCGGCGAGGCCCCGGAGATTGAAAAATTCCTGGACTGCTTCGTGACCTATGAGGAGCGAACCCGGACGGTCCCGGTGGAGGGCAGCGACCCACCGACGGAGGTGGAGGAAGCCTACACCGTGCCCGTCCCGGTCACGGATATAAATAAGGTATACCAGGCAATCACCGCCAACCTGGGTACGACCGTCCCGGACGATCTGCCGTCCAACGTGGACAGTGTGTACAGCTTGGTCAAGAACGGCTACCCCAGCCTGCCGGAGGGCGGCGGTTTCGAGGGCGCCGACGTGCCCTTCGTTGGGACAGATGGCTTTTGTTCCCCCGTTGGCGCGAACTGGCGGAGCATCGTCACCTCTGAATTCGGAGGGCGGCTCGACCCCATCACCGGCAAACGCGACGGCCACACCGGGATGGACCTCGCCGTCCCCACCGGCACACCCGTCCGGGCGGCGCTGGGCGGGACCGTGACCACGGCCACCTACCACTCCAGCTACGGGTATTACGTGATGGTGGACCACGGGAACGGGCTGTCCACCCTCTACGCCCACAACTCGCGACTGATGGTGAAGGTGGGCCAGACAGTGGAGGCCGGAACCGTGGTGTCCCTGTCCGGCTCCACTGGACGGTCCACCGGGCCCCACCTGCATTTCGAGGTTCGGGTCAACGGCCAGAGGACGAACCCAAGAAATTATTTGCCATGAGGAGAACAACAAGATGAGTCAATTTGATATTCGCCGTGTTGCCGAGGGCCTCACCGCCTATGCCATTGAGCGGCAGCACGGTTGGGAACGACACCAGCCAGACGGTACGCCACCTTGGTCAGAACAGCGCAGGTTCTGGACGGACGCCATTTTCCAAGGCATGGCGCGGCTGAACGGTCTGGAGCCGGACCCGGCGCTGATGGAGCACTTTGACCGTGAGTTGGAACAGGCCCGCAGTTGTTATTTCTTCGTCCCGGCCACACGGCAGGCGCAAAGGGACACCATTCTGGAGCTACGGCGTTTCGTGTCCGCGCTGGAGGCCACCGGCGATGACCGGCGGCGACAGGTCGACGTGGTTTGGAAACTGTTCGAGGATATGTCCTCCCACCTCCCATGGGCGGGCAAGGACAGCGGTTTGGATTTTGCCCGCGACGAGGCGGAACGGGCGCTGGTGCGCATGACTGCCCAGATGCCGATCCGCTTTACCCGCGTCCTGCTGGGCGGTGATGCCGGGCCGCACTGGGCCAGTGGTTTCGTCTCTGGCGCTGTGACCGGCGCCGAGGCGGTCAAACAAACCACGGTGTATCAGGACGCCGTTCGGAACTACCCGGAGATCAAGAACTGGCCCGCCCTCTGTACTGTTTACGTTGGGCGCGGCCTGCCCGCTGCTCTGGGGTCCGTGGACGCCTCCGAGTTTGACCTGGAGATCATGAACCGGGTTGGGGATAAATTCCTTGACCAGCGCGGTATCCGCTGGCTGGGCGGTCCCTACCAGATGACCATTCCCTCTCCGGCGGAGATAGTCGAGGCAGAGACATCAGAAGACTGGAAGTCAATACAGTATCCGCTTCTCCATGGGAGCCGTTCACTGACAGCCGCAGATTTGGATGTTCAGGAGAAAATCGGTGCGGAGGACGGTCGGATTGATTTCTGCCTGGACGTCCTTGCAGATGAGGAAACCGTATTCGGCAGGCAGTTGTCCAGTGAAGAGGAGGAGTCTTATATCCAGTCATATACATCCTACCTTGAAGACGCAGGCCAGGTCGATGATACGCTGGATGTTGTGGTGAGATCACCTGGCGGGGATGAGTGGTTTTCCTGTGCCCTCACGGAGGAAACCAGAGAATCGCTCAAATGGAAGATGGACGCTTTCTGTGTTGAGATGTATGGAGAGCATCTGCCGGAACCCTCGGAGCTGCAGCAAGACGAGTCCTCCTCCATCCAGATAGGGCCTGCCATGTAAGATTGGAGGAAACACGAAATGGAGAAAACCGAACTGACGCTGTCCCTGGACAGTGAGAAGATGGATGCGCTGGCGTACTACCTGAAAAAGGAGAACGCCACCGCGCAGAGCAAAATGGACGAGGCCCTGCGGCAGCTCTATGAGGCCGCGGTGCCGGAGGCGGTGCGGGAGTTCCTGGATGCCAAGTCTGCGCCTCCCAAACCCAAGCGCCCGCCCCGGCCCAGCCAGCCCAAGGCCACGGTGATCAAAGCGTCGGCGGTCGCTGAGACCCAGGAGGAGGGCGGTACATGAGCGCCGTGTTTCGTGTGGTGGAGAACGGCACCGAGCAGTGCTTCCAGACGGAGCACAACTTGGAGCTGCTGGACGCCGCCCGACTGCTGCGGGACTACCTCGAACATTGGAAGTCGCTGAACACAAAAACGTTCACCGAAATGTTCCCAGCGTGGGAACAGATCAGCACAGAGGAGTTCCACCGGCAGGCCGCAGTGCGCATGGAGAACACCGGCGAGGTGGCGGGGGCCTTCGACTTGGATTTTGATAAGCGGGAATTTTCCGCTGTCAACATCATGGACGGCTGGAAGACCTTTGCCATGGGCGATGTGTGCGCCGCCGCTGACTGTGCCTTCCGGGAGGAGGGTGTGGGTCGGGATGAGCAGTGGAATCGGTTGCTGGATAACCTGGAGAAAAAAGAAATCACCTCGGCGGGCCACCTCTCCGCACAGAACGTGTCCTTCTCGGAGGAGATCATTGAGGTGGACGCCCTGCTGAATTTCTATCTGCAAGTTGATTTCGATGCAGGCACAGAAATCGGTCTCTACACCTGCACCGCCGAGAACGACAACTGCCTGAACGTCTACGCCAACTACGACATGGCGGCGGGTGCGGTCTGTGACGAGTTGGAGGTTGACCTGCACCGGGCGGACGGGCGCGAGGAGGCGGTGCCGTATACACTCAACGCCGCCGAGAAGGAAGTCCTGCGGTGGAAGATGGACGAGTACTGCCAACGCCAGACCGGGCAGACGCTGGAGGAGTACAGCGCCCAGCTGCTGGCGGAGGCGCAGGAGCTGGAACCACCAGACGGCCCGGTGATGTGACGTGTCACTGACCCAAAAATTTGAAAGAGGTGCAATATGAGTTTGCGAAGTATCACCGTCTACCTGGACGAGCCCTGGTATAACGCGCTGGCCCGTCAGGCAAAAAAAGAGGACATGACCGTGGAGGAAAAGCTGGAAGATTGTCTGGATGCTCTGATTGAGCAGCTCCCGGAGCGAGTATGGGATAGGGTCAGCCGGGAGGTCTGGGAGGAGCATCAGCGGGAGCTGGAAGCGTCCCGCCGCTGCTCTGTTCTGCGCATCACCCAGGACGGCAGGACGGACCATCTGCTGACTGAGGGCGCGGCATCCTTGGATGCGCTTCACGCCGCCGTGCGCCTGCGGTCCTTTCTGCTGTCCAAGGCCGGTAATCCCTCTCTGAAATTTGCCGAGACGCTCCACGGCACGGTGGACATCGCGCCGGAGGTGTTCCAGGAAAACGCCGAGGAACTGCGACAGGGTGCCGGACAGACAGTCGCCGCGCTGGATATAAATCTGGACCGCAGTGAGTTCTCCATGCTGGACACGGAGGGCGGGCATTGGTTGAAGTACGCGGTGCCGGATGTGCTCTCCGCCCTGTGGCACTCCCAGCGCAACCCCAGCCTGACCAGTGAACAGCAGCAGACCATCTTCGACTCGCGGCTGGATGGCTTGGAGATTTTCACACCCGAGGCCCTCGACATGGAGGAGGACACGTCCTCCGAGATGGAGCTGTCCATGTGACGCCCCATCCCTGCCCCCGTGCGCCCCCGTGTCCCGCTTTCCCCGGCGAGGCGGACAGCAACCCGCCGGGGAACCGGGGCGCGACGTCGGCCCCTTCCTGCGCCAACGTGAGGGGCAGCGCAGAGGCCGGACAGGGCAATTCAGAGGTTCGATTTTGGTGCGGGATAAAGTCCGGGGGTCAAGGGCGCTCCCCCGGACGGGTCACACCGCCCCGCAATGCGGGTCGGCACGGGGGCTTTCGGGCTTTCTATGCGGACCTCTGAGCGGGGGTCACATTTGGGCCACGGGGATGAGAACGGGGGTCATACCATGCGAGAATCCCCACCGTGTCGCCGCTTTCGCGGGGATGACGGTGGGGATATCAGCTCAAATTGGCCCACTTTGGCCAACAGAATAGGAGGAGCATTATGCCCAGAGAAAAAGTGAAATTCGCCCTGCGGATCAAGCCAGAGACACAGGAGTTGGTTCGCGAGTGGTACCCCAAGGACAACTGCCAGAGCCAGAACGAGTTCATTGAGAACGCCATCCATTTTTATGTGGAGCACCTGTCTGCGCAGGAGAGTTCCCGGTTCCTGCCGTCCGCGCTGGTCGACGCTTTGCAGGCCACGGTGAAGAACAGCGAGAATCGTATTGCGCGGCTGCTGTTCAAGGAAACTGTTGAGCTGAGCATGATGATGCACGTGCTGGCGGAGGGGCTGGAAATCAACACCGACCAGTTGGATAACCTGCGCTGGCAGTGTGTGCAGGAGGTCAAGAAGACAAACGGTTCCATCACGTTCAAAGACACCCTCATGGAGCATCAGGGCGAGGTGTGACCGCACGAAAAAACAAACCGTCCGCCAAGGGGGTGTTATACCCTCTGGCTGGCCCGAGCCTTGGTTCACAGTGGCCTGCCCTGAACGTAGTCATCCTAAGATTTTTTAGTACAGAGGGAAAACGGAGGTGAGCAGCTACGCCGCGCGTTATTTTCAAGTGCCCACACATCAAGGGCGGTGGAAAGTCCGCCGCCCATCTGAGTAACTACGTCAAGTACGCCGCAACCCGTGAAGGGGTGGAGCGCATCGACCCAGGGCAGGTGGCGCTGCCCGCCACCCAAAAACAAATCGAGTTGGTGGAGCAGCTCCTCCGTGACTTTCCCTCCAGCCGCAGGCTTTTTGAGCATGAGGACTTCCGCGCAGCGCCTACGCGCGGCAACGCTTCCGAGTTCATCACACGTGCTATCGAGGACAACTATGAGCAAATCGCTCAGAAAGAAAACTACGTGGACTACATTGCCAACCGTCCGAGAGTGCAGAAGGTTGGGGCGCATGGTCTGTTCACTGCCAGTGATGAACCGCTGGTGCTGTCCAAGGTGGCGGACGAGGTTGCCAACCATCCTGGTGTGGTCTGGCTACCCATCATCTCCCTCACGCGGGAGGATGCAGCGCGGCTGGGCTACGACAATGCCGAACGCTGGCGAGAATCGCTCTCCCAGATGATTCCGCCAATGGCAAAGGCCATGAAGATACCACTGGACCAGTTTCGTTGGTACGCTGCCTTCCACGATGAAGGTCACCACCCCCACATCCACATGGTCTGCTACAGCGCTGACGGCAAATCCGGGTTCCTCACCAAACAGGGTATTGCGGACATCAAGTCCAAACTGGCAAAGAATATTTTTGATCAGGACCTCATCGCCATCTACCAGCGCCAGACCCAGCGGCGGGACGAGCTCACCCAGGACGCCGGAGTTGTCATGCGCCAGCTCGTCACTGAGATGCAGAGCGGGACGTTGGAGAACCGTCGTATCGGGCAGCTCATGACGGAGCTGGCCCAGCGCCTGCGGAATACGTCGGGCAAAAAGCAGTACGGTTACCTGTCCCCGCCGCTGAAGTCGCTGGTGGACAAAATCGTGGATGAGCTGGAGCAGGACCCTCGCATTGCCGCCGCCTACGATTTGTGGTACCGGGAGCGAGAAGAAGTGCTGCGCACCTACAAGGACGATCTGCCGGACCGTGTCCCGCTTTCCCGGCAGAAGGAGTTCAAGCGGATCAAGAACATCATCATCGGCGAGGCGGCGAAGTTGGGAGACGTGTCGCAGGAGGTTGAAACGACCCACGCTGGCAATGGCACCGATGGCGACAGCGATGCTGGACAGCCGAAGCATGAGCCGTCACCCACTCCGTCAGCCAAGCCAAAGGCAACGGTGCCGCTGGGTGCGGTGGCGAAGTCCGCTGCATCGCTGCTCTACCAGGTAGGCCGGATCTTTGAGGGCCAGCGCCCACGGCCCGCCGCCGGTCCCCGCGTGGAGGTGGACAGCAAGCTCAAACGGAAGATACGTGAGAAGAAGATCGCCATGGGACATAAGCCGGATGACCATGAGGAGCAGGGACAGACCATGTGAAACCTACTGCGAATGGACTGTCTGCAGAAATTCCAGGGTGGCGCGTTTGCTCTCGGCAAAGCCGCTGAGGATAAAGCCGTGGTCACCCTTGACCTCCACCAGCCGGCAGTTAGGATAGCCCTGCGCGGCACGGCGGGAGTAGCTGATATCCACGAGCTTGTCCTCAGTGCCGTGGACGATGAGCACGGGCTTTGAGAAGCCGCAGATCTCCCGGTAGGGGTCCAGCTCCTGGGCATCCAAGGCGTATTTCGCACCCAGCCTGACAAACAGCGCACGGAACTGCTCCGGCACATGGGCCGGGTCGAATTTTGCGTTGATCATCTGGCCCCGGCGGGCATCGTCCGGGATACACAGCGCGGGGTAGTACATAATGAGCTGTTCGATTTCCTGTTCGCGCTCCACCGCGGCCAATGCGGCAACAAATCCGCCCTGGCTACACCCGGCCAGCGTGATGCGGTCCGGGTCTATGAAATTCAGAGTCTTGATGTAGTCCAGCACGTTGAGCAGGTCAGTCTTTTCGGTGAGCACGCTCATGCCCAGGCTGGAGCCGGTGCTCTTCCCGCTGCCGGACATACAGAAATCAAAACAAACCGCGGCATAGCCTTCCTCGGCGAAGACCATGGCGTATTTTTTTGTGTCTCTCGTGCAGCTGGCGAAGCCGTGGCTGACGATGACAGCGGGGAGTTTCCCGGACACCCGGGGCCGCAGGAGGAAGCCCCTGAGTTTGCATCCCTGGCTGTCAATCTCAAACCGGGTCTTTGTGATCGGGGAGGTGTCCAACTCATCACATCCAATCTTGAGGCGTTAAAATCATTTGCCGCATCAAATTATACCGCATCCCATCCAAAAAAGAAACAGTGAGGTGATAACTTTGCCCTACATACCATTCACAGAGGAACAAAAACGTCAAGCCAACCTGGTGGACCTGTCCGAATTTCTTCGGCGCAAAGGAGAGACGTTCATCCAGTCCGGGCGGGAACTGCGCATGGGGAGCAACCACAGCGTCACCATCCAGGGAAACGAGTGGTACGACCACGCCACTGAGAAGGGCGGCGGGCCGGTGTCCTTCCTGAAAGAGTTCTACGGGATGGACTACCAGCAGGCTGTGCTGACGCTGCTGGAATCGGACAGCGGACCGCTCCCGCAGATCCGCGCACCCAACGAGAAGGTGAAGAACCCCTTCGAGCTGCCGCAGGCCAACGGCGACAACCGCAGGATGTTCGCCTACCTGGTGAAGCACCGCTGCCTGGACCGGGATGTGGTAGCTCAATTTATCAGGCAGGGACTTCTCTACGAGGACCAGAAGTATCACAATGCAGTCTTCGTGGGACGAGACGCGGACGGCACCGCCCGTCATGCCCACAAGCGCAGCACCAACAGCTTGGGGAAGTCCTTCCGCATGACCGTGGAGGGCAGCGACTTTCGCTATGCTTTCAACTGGCCGGGGCAGAGCCGCGATCTGCTGGTGTTCGAGGCGCCAATCGACTTACTCTCCTTCATCTCCATGCACCCCGAAAACTGGGAGCGGCACAGCTACGTGGCCCTGTGCGGCACGTCGTCCCAAGGTATGCTGGGAATGCTGGAGCGGAACCCGCAGCTCCAGGCGGTCCATCTGGCGTTGGACAACGACCAGGCGGGTCAGCAGGCCAGCCGCCGCTTGGCTGGGGTCGTGCGGGAGCAGGGACTGACGGTTGACGCACTGGTGCCCATCTTCAAGGACTGGGGCGATGATCTCTGCGCCAGTGTGGAGCAGGAGATGGCGGCAGCGCAGGAACAAAAAATGGTTTGACGGAGGAAAAATTATGCCTGAACAATTTATGCTTGTACTTTTCGCCGCTCTCGGCCTACTGGTCATGGCGGCGATTTCTTTTGCGTCCAATCAGGGTTCGCTGGATGGCATCAAAGCCAAGCCCATGGGCGACGGTCAGCACGGCACCGCCCGCTGGGCCACGGCGAAGGAGATAGCTAAAACGTTCTCCCGAGTGCCGTTCAAACCATCGCAGTGGCGGCAGGGGAAAGAGCTACCCAAAGAACAGGGCCTGGTGTTGGGCTCCCAGGGCGAGAAGGGAAAAATCGTCGCCCTGGTAGACTCGAACGATGTCCATTGCCTCATGATCGGCGCGTCCGGCGTGGGCAAGACGGCGTTCTTTCTGTACCCAAATCTGGAGTACGCCTGCGCCAGCGGGATGAGTTTTCTAGCCCTGGATACCAAAGGGGACTTGGCGAGAAACTACGGCGCTGTCGCCCAGAAATACTACGGCTACCAGGTGTCGGTGATCGATCTGAGAAACCCGACCAGATCCGACGGCTTCAACTTCCTGACGCTGGTGAACCACTACATGGACGAGTCCGTGAAGCGCCCCGACGATCTAGCGGTGCGGGCCAAGGCCGAAAAGTACGCAAAGATTCTCTCCAAGACCATCATCAGCCCGGAGGGCGGTTCCGACCACGGCCAAAATGCATTCTTTTACGATTCCGCCGAGGGACTGCTCACCGCTGTGATCCTACTGCTGGCGGAGTTTCTCCCGCCCAAAGAGATCGACGGCGAGAAGCGGGAGCGCCGCCACATCGTGTCCGTGTTCAAGCTGGTGCAGGACCTGCTGGAGCCGTCCAAGACCAAGGGCAAGAGTCGGTTTCAGGTGCTGATGAGCCGCCTTCCCTCCGAGCACAAGGCCAAATGGTTCGCCGGGGCGGCGCTGAATACCTCGGAGCAGGCCATGGCGTCGGTGCTGTCCACGGTGCTGTCCCGGCTGAATGCCTTCCTGGACACGGAGCTGGAGCAGACGATCTGCTTCGACAGCACCATGGATGCTGAGAGCTTTGCCAGCCGCAAGTCCGCTATTTTCCTGATCCTCCCGGAGGAGGACCAGACCAAGAATTTTATGGCGGGATTGATGATTCAGAACCTGGCGCGGGAGCTGTTCTCCGTGGCGGACGAAAACGGCGGCAAGCTGAAGAACCGGGTGGTGCTGTTCTGCGATGAGCTGGGCACTATGCCGCCCTTCGACATCCTCCCG
>CATJRT010000125.1 GCA_949742895.1 uncultured Eubacteriales bacterium
CCCGCTCCCATTGTTCTGTTGTCAATTCATATCGTTTCATATCCCTATTTTTGCACATCCGACTCCGTTGTGCAATATTTATTTTTCAAACAACCTCTAATTGTTGACAAACCTGAAAATAAGCTGTAAAATAATTTTCGTTGTTTGGTTGCCTGACGGCAAAGCAAAATCAAAAATGGAGGAAATTACTAACCATGGCTACTATGAAAAAGAGTATCGCATCGTTTCTCTGCATCTGCCTGACCCTCACCATGCTGCTGGCCTGCACCGGCTGCCAGTCCAGCGGCGACAAGGACAAGTTCGTGGGCGACTGGAAAGCCGACGTTGACATGACCGACATGCTCAACAATATGCTGGCCTCCGATCCCGACACTGCGGAGCTGGCCGACTACATCAAGATCGACAGCTATGTCCTTACCCTGAACTTCAGCTTCGGTAGCGACGGCTCCTACAGCATTGCCATTGACCGCGACGCCCTCCAGCAGACCTCAGACGCCCTGCTGAACACCATGAAGTCCGGCGTCATCACCTACTTTGAGGATTTTCTGGAGCAGCAGGCTGCGGAAAACGACATCACTGTGGAGGAATTCCTCGAGGCTATGGAGGTCAGCAGCGTTGAGGAGTTCCTGACCGCCAACGGCATGGATCTGGACGATATGTTCGACACCGAGTTGCTCCTGTCCGCCTTTGACGCCGTGGAGTCCTCCGGCACCTACGAGGCCAAGGACGGCGAGCTTCGGCTCACCAGCAGCGCCGATAATTCTATCGACATCGAGTCCTATGAGTTTGACAGCGACACCCAGATCAGCCTGAAGGATCAGAGCGATGACGGCGAACTGGGCGACATCGTTCTGGTGAAGAAGTAAGAACTGCCCGCGTCTCAAAGCAAGTAACAAAGAAATCCGCCTGCCGGAGCCCCGGCAGGCGGATTTTTTCGCCCTGATCTGGCGGTGTTATACCTGCTCCGTGCCGTCCTCCTCCGGCCAAAGCGCCGGAACAGCCTCGGGCTGGACGGCGGCCTCCCCAGATCCAGCGAAATCCGCCGCAGCGTCCAGCGCATCCTCCCCTTCCAGCCGGAGCCACATTCCCTCCTGCTCCACCCGCAGGGTAAACCCCTCCCGGTCTGCCTGGAACAGCGGCGTCCCCATCTCTGGGCGGTCCATCACCTCGTAACCCAGCCGCTCCAGCGTCAGGGTGAGGGCAGCCGGTCCCTGGGCAGACACCAGCCCCTGTCTCCTCCGGCCTCCCGCCCGGTTAGCCGCCCAAGCACAATCCGTCCCGGTCAGCAGGTCCCATTCCTCCACACCGGCATCCTCAATCCGGACCGTTCCAACGGGATTGGTCCGCGCCGCCTGCCCGTTCAACAGGTAAACTGCCACCTGCGCTCCCTCCTGGCGGATAAAGACCGACATGGGAAGGCCGTAATACCGCCCCAGCCACGCCCCACAGGCGGCGCAGCTTCCGTCATAGAATTTCACCTCACCCCCAGCCAAGGCCGCTCCGCAGCCCACCATCCGGGCCATCATCCGGGCCAGCGTCCCGCCGCCGCTGCCCACGGCCACCGTTCCCAATCCGCCCAGGCGCAGCCCCAGCTCATACAGCTCCCGCCCCAATCCTGCTGCATTGTTCATGTCGATTACCTCCTGCTCCCGGTCGTGTAAACCCGGCTTCAGGAAGTCTGCCCGGTTTGGGTGGCAGTTATTCCTTTTCTTTCCTGTAAAGCGCCGCCACTGTCTCCAGGCACCTGGCAAACTCCGCCGCCGCCCAGTCCGGAGACAACACCTCCACTCCGTCCCCCAGAGTAAACAGCCACCCCCAAAAGGGCGGGCTAACCACCACCTCCAACGCGGCGGTAAACCATCCCTCCCCATCGGGAATCAAGGATACGTCCAGCCCAAAGCGGTCGATAACCACCCCCGCCAACCCATCGCGGCAGCGCAGCCGAAGTTGGCAGGGCTGTCCGGTATACATCCCGAAGTGCCTCCGGGTATATCCCTCCGGGTCCCAGTCCTCACGGGAATGGCCCGCCGCCCGGGTAACGGTAATCTCCGCCATTTTGTCCACCCGGTAGTGGCGCAGCTCATGGCGCAGCTCGTCCCACCCCGCCAGATAGTAGTTTTCGCTGTCCCAAATCAGTCCAAAGGGGGTGAGGCGGTAACGCTTGCCATTCCGGCGGAATACCCGCTCCCGCTCTGCGTTGTACTCAAAATAGCGGAAGGTGATGGTCTTGTTGGCGGCAATAGCCCCGTGGAGCCGGTCCACATTGTAAAAGATCCTCTCGTTCATAGTCTTGACCCGCCGGTCCACATACCCCTGCCGCTGGAGCTGCTTGGCCTGGTGGATGCAGGTCAGCCCCTCCAGCTTCCGGATGAGGGTGTCGCTTTTCCTGCGGGTAAGGAACCGGCTGGACTGCACTGCGTCCACCAGCAGCTTCAGCTCTGCCAGCTCAAAGTCCCGCTGGCCAATGAACCAGCCGCCCTTTTTCCCTTTCCGATTCTGCACATCCAGTCCCAGCTCCCGGAGTTGCTCCATGTCGTCATAGACGCTCTTGCGCTCGGCAGAAACGCCCCACCGCTCCAACTCCTCCAGCAGCGCGTCAATGTGGATGGGATGCTCTTCGTCGCTGCGCTCCAGCAGCAGCTTTGCCAGTATAGGTAGCTTCCGCTTGTAGTTGGCATTTTTCGCCATATCCACCGCCTCCTTTCTGTCATAAGCATACCACGAATTCAGTCCAATAAACAGGACTATTATATCCCTGTTTTCATCTTTTTGCAAGACACAAATAAACAGCCGCCGAAAAAACTATAAAATATTTTACGCGGCAAGGCCGACGGCCTCGGAGAACACGCTCGCGGCGCTCCTAAAGCCTAA
>CATJRT010000126.1 GCA_949742895.1 uncultured Eubacteriales bacterium
CGGGCAAAATTGGAAATCTCATACTGCTCATAGCCCGCCTGAGCCAGCCGATCCACCGTCCACAGGTAGCGCCCTGCCTGCTCGTCGTCATCGGGGAGAACCTCCCCCTCTGCCACCCGCCGGGCCAAGGGCGTTCCTGCCTCCACCGTCAGGCCGTAACAGGACAGGTGCTCCGGCTCCAATGCCAGCGCCTCCTCCACCGAGGTGCGCCAGCTCTCCGTGGTCTGTCCCGGAAGGCCATAAATCAGGTCCAGGTTCAGGTTTTTGAACCGGGCGTCCCGGGCCGCCTTCACCGCTGCCTGGGTCTGCTCAAAGGAGTGGGGCCGATGGATGCAGGCCAGCTCCCTGTCGCAGGCAGACTGCATCCCCATGGACAGCCGGTTTACCCCTGCTCGCCGGAGGCGGCGCAGCAGCTTGACATCTACGCTGTCCGGGTTGGCCTCCAGGGTGATTTCCACATCCTTGGAGAGGTTAAAGCGCTTTCTTACTGCCGCAAGCAGCTCTGTCAGCCGCGCCTCCCCGTACCAGCTTGGGGTGCCGCCGCCTATATAGACGCTGTTCACTATCTGTTTTTTTGCCTGGGGCCCCGTCTCCGCAATATGCTGGAGCAGCGAACGCTGATAGTCGTCCATGCGGTCGTCCTGCCCGGCCACCGAGTAGAAATCACAGTAGTCACATTTGCTGCGGCAGAACGGAATGTGCAGATACAGGCCCAAGGCGTTTTCCATAAATATCCTCCTCGGCGGTCTCAATGGCTTTCGTTGAAGCCGCACTGTGTAAACGCTGTCCTGAGCATTATACTCCGATTTTGAAGAAATTTCAATCCCACCGTCATCCTTCCCAAATTTCAACAAAATAATTTTAGAAATTATATTTCATCATTTTTATATTGACGTATTGTGTTTGTTGGAGTATACTATGGGCAAGAAAGGAAGGTGTCCGGAATGGAACAAGTATTATATCCCAATCCCTATGACAGCGCCCCCCGGCGCCGTAGCCGCCCTATAGAGAAGGGTCGCAATCCTTACGACGGACTCCGCCCCTGGTCTGCCATCACCCACGGCATTGGGGCTGTGCTGGCCGTTTTGGCCACGGCAGTTTTGCTCGTCGGCACGGTACAGGCCAGCGGCGATGTGTGGAAGCTGGTGTCCTTCGCCATCTATGGCCTGTCCATGACGGGACTGTATACCGCATCCACCCTCTATCATTGCGTCTACACCACGGTAGCGGGCCGAGTGGCTTTGCGGAAATACGACCACGCATCCATCTATTTCCTCATCGCCGGGTCCTATACCCCGGTGTGCCTCATCGCCCTGCGGGGGCCTTGGGGTTGGTCTCTGTTTGGCATCATCTGGGCGCTGGCCATCGCCGGACTGGTGATGACACTCACCTGGATCAACTGTCCCAGGGCCGTCACCTCCACCGTCTACATCGCCATGGGCTGGCTGGCGGTGGTGGCCATCTATCCCATCTGGCAGGTGCTGGGTCTGCGCGGCGTGTCGTGGCTGGTAGCGGGCGGCGTGCTATATACCATTGGCGGCGTGCTGTACGCCCTGAAGTGGCCGGGGCGGGACAACCCCCGTTTCGGGTGCCACGAGGTGTTCCACGTGTTCATCGTGCTGGGCTCAGCGGCCCATTTTGTGCTGATGTATCAGGTGTTACTGCCGATGTAAGCATGAAAAGTCCCCGCTCAGGCTGTCCCAAGCGGGGACTTTTTGTTACACAAGCCGTTCCATGATCCACACAGGGGCGGAGTATTCCCCCAACAGCTTACCTTGCCGCAGATCGCCGAAGCCCATAGCGTGCCAAAAATCGTGACCCACGGGATTGCTCAAAAGACAGGCCAGCCGGATGCGGTTGTGGCCCGCGTCTCCGGCAGACTGGATGACTGCATCCATGATTGCACGGCCCGTTCCCTGCCGCCGCAGGGCGTGAGAGAGGAAGAACAGCCCCACGAACAGGGTGCGTTCCCGTGGATAGCCCTCCACCAGGTCCAGCACCGCCTGGGGTGTGCCGTCCCGCCAGAGGGCCAGGTAGTGCTTCTGCTCCATAGTGCACCGGGGCGGCAGGTTTACCAGATCCTCCCGGATGGAAGCGGCGTCCGGCTGGGGTCCGTTCAGGCTGAAGAACTCCGGGTCGGTCCGGAACAGGGAAGCGACAGCGTCCACGTCGTCCCCGGCCACCGGGCGGACCTCCCAGTCCGGCAGGCGGGCTTGCAGACCGTCCGTCAGCGGTACGTCGGGCAGGGCCTCCATTGTTCCCACGCAGCGGTTGATTGGGGTGCCCAGGGCGTGGAATTTCTCCTCGTAATCGGTCATGATCCCTTGGACGCCGTGCTCATGGAGGTTTCGGGTGACCTCGGACAGGGCAAAACCCGTCTTGGGGAACTGGAACAGGGACCACTCAAACAGGTCCCGGTTGTCGGTCTTGAAGTGGATCTGGCCGCCCTCCTTCAGCACATGGCGGTAGCTCCGCAGGAAGCCCTCGTAGGTAAGGCGGCGACGGGAGTGCTTTACCGACGGCCAGGGGTCACAGAAGTTGATGTAGATCAGGTCTACCTCGCCGGGAGCAAAGTAGTCGGACAGGGCGGCGGCGTCCCCGTCGATAAAGAACACGTTGGTCAGGCCCAGGGCGCGGCACCGTTCCATGGCGATGACCATGGCGTCGGGCACCCGCTCCACCGCCACATACAGGTCCTCGGGATGGGCGGCGGCAGTCTCGGCGGTGAAGCGGCCCTTGCCGCAGCCCAGCTCCAGCCGTAG
>CATJRT010000127.1 GCA_949742895.1 uncultured Eubacteriales bacterium
ATTCCCCGGCGGCGCGTTCTGCCGTTGCTCTGGCCCAGGCTCTGCCAAACCAAAGCTGCACGTATCCTGTCCGCTTACATATGAAACCGCCGCCGGACCTCCCGGCGCAGGCCGGGCACCCAACGAACCACCAGCAGCGGAATCTCCATCGCCCCAGCGACAATGAGCACCACCAGCGACCAGGACGGCCCCCATGCTCCGTGAAAATACAAATCACTTAGCAGCTCCAGCCCCACGACAAACACCGCTATGGAGGCAATGACCAACGCTATAGTGGAAAGGATGCTCCTCTGTCTGTTCCGGAGCAGCAGCACCTGTGCCAGCATGATAAGCCCCAGCAGCACGATGGCCGGCAGCGCCAGATGGGCATACCAATCCAGCCCGTCCAGCTCCCAGGCAATCATCAACACATAAAGCCCAATCGCCGCCCCGTCCAGCAAAGTCATCACCGGCAGCGGCAGCTTCCGGAACAGCAGCGGCGGCGCCGCAAAGACCCAGAGCATGGCCGCAGCCCCAATCACATAGAGAGACCAGATGTGGCCTGTTTGCAGGAACAGGTTCAAAAGCCCGCAGCAAACAGCCACGGAGGCCAGCATGGCGGAGAGTAGCACTGCCGCCGCCCGCCGGGGTGCCAGGGGCACCTCGCCGGGCTCCGTGGGAAATGGGGTGGGCTCGTTTTGATCCACCGGCTGCCTGGGGTTACAGACCGGCGTCCAGCACAAGGGGCAGAATTTTGCCGTGCCGTCCAGCTCCACGCCGCAATTAACACAATATGACATCAAGGCACCTCCTGTTCAGCCTGCAATCGAACCGGTATGGCGTCAGTGCACCTCTTTCCGGTTGGAAATCACCTTGACCGGGATGTCCTCCCGGACCAGATGGGTAAAAAAACGCCGTTCCGTTTCGCTGGACGTTCCAGTTCCGGCAAAGGTCACCTCCATCACGTCCCCGCAGCTGATGGAGGCACAGTGAGGAACGGGCCGGGTGGCCTGCCCCAAAATTACCTCCATGCGCCGGATGTGGGCCGCTATGGAATCCGGCAGATGGACAGCCCCCGGATTGGTAAAGGTTGCGGTATAAGGCCGGACCGCCACAAGCCAGTAGGAAAAGGCCATGATGGGTTTTTTCAAAAACAGCGGTATGACCTGCAAAAAACGGTTTTGGGTAAATCTCACGTTCCCGGTGATCGCGGCCTGCATCTTCGGCCGGTTTAGGGACAATCCCATAAAATGATGGACGTACCGGATCAAATCCTCCAGGGTATAGTCCCCCAGGGTAGGATCAACGCAGGGCCGCACAGTCAACATAAAATTCCGCAGGGTCTCCGAGGGGAACCAACCTCTGAGATTCACTGGGATGGCCAGCACAATGGGCTTTTCCCGGAAGGGATGCTCCGAGCGCTGCTTTTCCAGCAGGGACAGCAGCAGAAGCGCCGCCAGGTATTCCGTAATGGTAGCTCCATACCCCCTGGCCTTCGCTTTGAGCGCTGCCACGGACATAAGGCCCATGGTCACGTTCAGCGTATAAAAGGGCTCCGGGGAACTGGCGTTGGCATAGGCGGTCTTCTGAAACCCGCCCCGCAGGACCCGCTTCCCGACATACCTGCCGTAGGCGTCCTCCAGCTCCTCTGGCCTGGGCGGCTGGTTTACATCTAAAATCAGTGGGTCCGCAGGAACGTTCACCCCCCGTTCCCTCAGGTACTCCGCCAGCACCGTTCGGAAAAAGGTCAGCGCCCCGCTCCCGTCAGAGATGGCGTGGAATGCCTCAAAGGAGATTCGGTATTCATAGTAGAAAAAACGGATCAGCCAGTCGTTATCCTCTTTGT
This sequence comes from uncultured Eubacteriales bacterium, assembly GCA_949742895.1. Next base: position 1,826 of record CATJRT010000127.1, read on the forward strand.
CCCGTATAGGCTGGCATGGATTGGAGATATCCGGCTGCACAAAGGGACCGGGCTTGTTGTTTGACTCAAAATAGCACCAGAAAACCCCCTTGCGGATGCGAACCCGAAAGCTGGGGAACCGGGGCATAGAGCGGTCCACTGCCCGCTGAAGCGCTGAGGGATCCACCTTTTCGTCCATAACGGCGGAAAACCGGTAAACCGGAGCGTACTTCTCCTTTTTCAGTGCAGAGTAAAGTACACCGGCATTGTCCAGCCGGTACCAGTTCTGTTCCCGCGGCATATGCGTCCCTCCGTTCTGTAATAGAAACAGTTTATCACAGGCAGACCAAAAGCACAAGGACAGTATACGCCGATACGCCATTGAAAAAAACAGGCATTTATGCTATATTGGACAGCAAAGGACAAGAGGGGCGATTTCCATGCAGAAAAAAGCGATGCGGTTTCGCGGCATAACAACCGCGGAAAAGAAAACCCATGCCGAAGAAAAAAGGCTGGCCCGGATGATGAAGGCGCTCAAGGCCATTCACTCCGTCAGTCAGGCGGAGTCCATGGAGCCGGAGGATCTGGCCCGGCAACGGGCGGCCCAGGAGATTCTGGGGCGGCTGGCTGCACCCATGATCGGTATGCGCTGGGAGCCCTTCAGCCTGGACGGCATGAAGGCCGCATGGATACGACCCGAGTGGGGCCATGACCCCAACCAGATCATCCTGTACTGCCACGGGGGCGGCTACACCAGCGGAAATCTGGGCTACTCCCGGCCCCTGGCCTCCAAGCTGTGCCACGCCTCCGGCTGGAAGACTCTGTGCTTTGAATACCGTCTGGCCCCGGAGCATCCCTATCCGGCAGCGGTAGAGGACGCGGTGCGGGTGTGGGATTACCTGATGTATCAGGGCTATGGAGCCAAGGACATCACCGTGGCAGGAGACTCCGCCGGGGGAAATCTGGCATTGGTGCTGCTGTACCGGCTGAAGGCGGAGGGCCGTCAGCTCCCCAAGCGTCTGGTGCTGTTGTCTCCTTGGACGGACATGACCGCCAGCGGGGAATCCTACACTCAGCGCACTGAACTGGATCCCACCATCACCATGGAATATATTCGTGCGGTACGCACCGCCTACGCCGGGGGAGCCGACCTGAAAAACCCCATGCTGTCGCCGCTGTTTGGAGACTTTAAGGGCTTTCCCCCCACGCTGATACAGGTAGGCAGCAACGAGCTGCTGTATTCCGACGCCGAGCAGCTCCGGGACCGGATGCGGGCGGCGGGGGTGCTGTGCCAGATGGAGGAATGGAAGGAAATGTGGCACGTATTTCAGATGATGCCCATCAAGAAGGCGGACGAGGCCATGGAGCACATCGGAAGGTTCCTGCTGCACTGACCTCCATCCAGCCTCTGTATTTATCTGCGGACAAAACGCCCCCTTCGGCAAAGCGGCCGAAAGGGGGCTGTTTCATTATTTGGCAGGAATTGTGAGAACCTGACCGGGGTAGATGACGTTTGCATTCTTGATAATAGACTTGTTTGCCTCGTAAATCGTCTTCCAAAGCCGTGCGTCGCCGTAATAAGTCTCGGCGATGGAGCTGAGACTGTCGCCGGACTTGACCGTATAGGTGGTATCGTCCGCAGGCGTCTCGCTGGAGGCAGGCGGCGTCGCACCGGCGCTGCCGTTCATGGAAACGTTGGGCAGCAGGATGGTCTGGCCCGCATAAATCAGGCTGGCATTCTTGATGACAGCCTTATTGTATTCATAAATCGCCTTCCACATCGCCGCATAACCGTAGTATGCCTTGGCAATCCCGCTGAGGGTGTCGCCCCGCTTGACTACATAGGTCACAGCCTCAGGCGCAGGCTGCTCAGGCTGCACCGGTTCAGTGGGTTGCTCAGACTGCTCGGGCTGCACCGGTTCACCGGGTTGATCAGCCTGCTCGGGCTGTGCCGGTTCGGTGGACTGCTCAGGCTGCGCCGGTTCGGTGGGCTGCTCAGGCCGCTGAGGCTCGCCGGGCATACCGCCCTGCTGGTGAGCCTCCTTCACGGTAATGGTGACGGTGTTCTCCGCCTGAGTCAGGCCGTCCAGCCGGTAGCTGCCGTCCTCCTCATGGGTCAACACGCTGGTGTCGGAACACTCCACGGAGACGATTTCCCAACCATCCTTGGCGTTGGCCTCAAAGGTGATGTAGGTGAACGCCTTGTAATCAAAGGCCACGGCGGCGGAGGCGGGTGCGCCGTCCTCAGTGACCGCCTTAAAGGTCACGGCATGCAGACCGCTGTAGTCCTGAGTCTCGGCCAAAATGTCGCTATTAGTGTCGATGACGGGAGCGGCTTCCACAATGTAGGTCACGTTTCCATGCTCATAGGTTCCATCCGCCTTTGCCTCGCCGTCCACGGTAAGGGATTGGGCGTAAACAGTGGTCCTGGTCCCGGACTTGATGTCGTCCAGGCTGTCCACAGTGACATTGGCCATATGGTTGGCCTCGCCCACTACGTTCCAGACGGAGCCGTTGGTCAGGGTCAGGTTAACCGGGTTGTTGACCACCTCATTGGCCACATTGAACTGTGCGCCAATCTTCAGGTAATCGCCGTTGGTGCCGTTGACAGGGTCCAGATAGTTGGGCCAGGTGCAGGCGTTGAGGACAGATCCGTTAGCCAGCCGGTTGCCTTCGCCGTCGGTGTGGTAGCCGTAAGAGGCCGAGATGGAACCGGTGACGGTGGCGTTATCCAAGGTCACGTTGAGGGCCTGGGTGTAGTTGTAGATGTTGTTCCAGATGTTTCCGGTGTAGTCGCCGTTCTTCAGGGTGGCGTTGGAGTCATTGATCTCACCCTTGGAGGTGGCGCGGGTAGCGGTGTCGCCATTGTCGTTGATGGTATAGGTAGTGACACCGGGATTGCCCGCGTCGTCGGACTCCACCAGCTCGATGAGGGTACCGCCCCAGGGGTTCTTGACACCCAGAGTAACGTCAACATTGTCGATCTCCACGTTGGTGTAGCCCTTGTTGGCCGCGCCGGACTTGATCTGTACCAGAGTGTCCTCGGCGTAGACAGTGGAGTCCTTGACGGACAGCAGGCCGCCGGCGTTCTGCTGGGTCATGAAAGCAATGCGACCGGAGTGCAGGTCGGAGTTGGTGTAGTAGGCGCTGGAGGTGCTGGAGGCCATAATCTGCACGTAATCAGGGGTGTAAAACTGTACGTTGTCGAACAGGTCCCACACGCCGGAATCGGCATAGGCCACATAGCCGGAGCCAGCCATAGTAAAGCCGTACTCCACGCCGTTGACGGTCTTTTTCAGGGTATACTCCTTGCCTGCCTGGGCCACCTCCACGGTACCGATGCCGCCCAGCACGTTCTTCGCAGTGAGGGCGTACTCGCCGGTGGTGTCGTGCCCCACACCGGAGTCGGTAGACAAAGCACCCCAGCCGGTGGACACCACAATGGAGTCCTCATACAGAGCGGTGGCGGAGCCCAGCACGTTGGTGGCGCGGACCACACCCTCCATGCCCAAGGCAAAGGGGGTGCGCTTCATCATGCTGACCACCAGGGCATCGTACTCCTCCTTAGTGTCCAGGGTCTCGTTGGCGGAGATGACGGAGTTAGTGACGTGCAGGTCGGCGTCGCCGCCGGCCCAGATGGCAGTGCGAATGACGCCATAGGTGTCGATGATGGCATGATTGATGGTGAGCTTGGAGGTACCGTCGGCCATAACGCCCGCACCCCAGCCGCTGAAGTCGTCTCCGCCGTCGCCCACCATGGTCATGTTCAGCCCGTCGATGGCGTACTCGGCGGAGTCGGTGACGTAGATGCCGTTGAAGAACGCGCCGTTGGAGTTGACGGTCACATCCTTGGCGGAGGCACCGTCATAGCTGCCGGAAATGGCGTCGGTGACGGAGGCTTCAGCGTTGACGCCGTTGGCACCGATGAGCAGGGCCTGACGGAAATTATACTCCGCCTTGGTGGCGGTGGGACCATCCCAAGGCGGTGCGCCCGCGCCGGATTTCAGCACGGGGGTGGCAGTGAAGGAGAACAAACCGGTGAAGGATGCGCCGGCCTTGATGTCCTCCTGGGCGCCGTTGACCACAAAGGTCAGCACCTGACCCTCGGGGGCGGAGACTGTTTTGCTCTCTCCGTTTTCGGTGTAGGTGACGGCGGTGACGTGGGTCATCGCGCTGGTGGATGTGGTATTGTCCGTAGTGACGCTGACGATGGTGAGCTCCGCTGCGTCTGCAGCGAAGGCGCCGACGGTGCACAGAGATAGTACCATGGTTAGGACCAGAACGGCTGACAACGTGCGCTTGGGCTTTTTGTGCATACTGTTTCCTCCTTATTGATTTGAATGCTTGGGCCGCATATCCTTCTTCCGGCATTGCGTAAACACGCCCAACTGTAAACTTATTATATCTTTCATTTAGCACAAAAATCAACCGCAAAATAGGACATTTTATTAGGAAAATATACAATTATTTGAGTTTTCGTTTATCTCTGCAAATATATGCAAAAAAGGCTGGACAGCCTGTCTGTCCAGCCTTTTACCACCTGCAACATCAACGGTCCGCAGATATATTCTCTTCCGCAAAGCATATCATGGTCATGTGTACAGAGCAAAGGTGACGGGAGCATTTTGCGCAATGGACGCATACAGTCCATCCATCACCTCCACATTCAGCCAGGCAAGTACTGCGGCGGAAACCGTATCCTCAAACTCGGGAATCTCATATACCGCGTCAATCAGGGTGGCCCGCCGGGAAACGCCGTCGGGTGACTGATACTCCAGCACCTCTCCCGGCTGGGCTGTGTAGAGAAAATCAGCCAGCGTCCCGTCCGCATTTTGTATGCTGCGCATTCCGGCGCTGGTCAGCGTTTCAGAGGTAGTCTGGCCGTTTTCCTCCAGCTCATAGGTGATGGACACCAGCTGCTCAAAGGATGAGCGGTGAGCATCGTAATAGACCCTGGCCTGCTCCAGCATAGGCTGGTCGGCATGCTCCACCAGATAGTTCACGATCTCCGCCTCCAAGGTGCTGTCCAGATAGCTGAAGTATGTGTTCAGATCGAACTGCGTAGCGCCGTATACGGTTTCACCCCGGTCCGCCTTGGCCTTGCGGATCGCATTCTCCTGCTCCA
>CATJRT010000128.1 GCA_949742895.1 uncultured Eubacteriales bacterium
GATGGGCCTCCACGGCGGATCCGCCCCCGGAGAGCGCACGACTGCCGCAGACAGTACCACCGCCCGCTTGCGGGTGGTGAGTAAGTGCGCTCTTCGAGAGGGCCGGCAAAGAGAACGGAGCGCCCAGGTCATCCCCAGACGCTCCCGCTTCGGTTCCCTTCTGCTGGTCAATCACCGTCCCTCCAGCCTGTGTCATTCTGCCACAAATGAACCGCAGTCAATGTAATATAGTGGTCTGGTGAAACCACCTTTTATACATTACATCTCACGAGAAATTTTTGAAAATTCTCAATTTCTTGCGTCCCCTTAGGCGGCTCAGCGCCTCTCTGTCGCCAATCCATACCAACTCAACCCCTGCGCCCCAGCCTGCGCCCAAGTGGGATACCGCTCCTCCAGCGCCGCCCAGGTGTTGTACCAAAACGAATAGGTGATCCCCAGGTGACAAGGCAGTATCTCCTCTATGATAACCCGCAGGCGGGCGAACCCCTCGGGGATGCCCGCCACATCGGGGAAACTCACCGTTACATAGCCCGGCCGCTCCCCCTCTTCCGCCCTGGCGTTCAAACCGCAGCCCTGCAGCGTATCGTTGATCGCGGCCAACGTGAAGCTGTCCCCGCCGATGCGCAGCAGCGCCGCCAAGGCCTGCCTGCGCTGCTCCGCCGTCTCGCACACCGGGCGGTAGGGCAGTAGCTCCTCCACCTGCTCCAGCCCATACCCTTCCGCCGTGACTAGGCTCCGCTCCCGGTCATCCCGGTCCAGCTCGCCCCCCGCCTGATCCAGCGCTTCACCATAGGCCGCCAGCTCGCCCCGGTTCACCGTCCCCACTTTCAGGTCGTACACCCCAAGGGGCTGTAGCAGCTCTGCCAAACAGTCCTCATGTCTCACGCGCCCTCTCCCCCCTCCAGGATGGTGACGGTTCCCAACACTGGCAGCTCACCGCTGCCCACCACCATATCCGTCCCCGGCGCGGTTACGGTGCAGTTAGCCACACCGGGAACGCCAAAGACCAGGGCCGTCAGCTCCGCCCGGAGCAGAGGCTGTCCCAGCCGTTCCCCGGTGAACCAACCCTTCAGCCGCTCCCGCACCGCCTGGGCCACGGCGTCATAGTCCTCTCCCTCCGCTGTCCACAGCTTCACCGTCACGTCCGCTGTTTTTACCGTAGGAGCCAGCACCTTTACATCCACCGCAATTTCCCTCACCTGCTCAAAATAATCCTGGAGTACGGCCAACAGCGTGTCGTCCGGCACGCCCTGCCGGGATGCGGCCACAATATCTCCCGCCCCCACTCCCCGACTCTGGGGCAGCACCGCTACCGCCGCCACTCCGTCGAAGGCCATGGCAGCCTGGCGGTAAAAGGCGCTGTTGGCCCCGTTGGCCAGCCGCCGGAAGGTGGCCATCACCCGCTCCCGCAAAGCGTCATCATCCTCCTCCTCCTGCCCGCCGGACAGGGCCTCCGGGTTGATGCAGGCCGCAATCCCCGTGGGAGGCAGGGCCATATAGATCACGCTGCCCTGGGAAACGTTTCCCTCCTCTCCGGCCTGGGCCGCCGTCACCGGCAGGTCGGCGTACAACTCCCCTTTTGGCACAAACCCGGCACGACTGGTGAGGAACCGCACGCCTCCTGCCGTCATGCACACTGTCCCCTCCGGCACCTCCGTGTCCGTCTCTCTGGCCTGGTCCACATAGAACCGCACCACCCCCGCAGCGGCCACGGCCTGCCGCCGGACGATGCCCCGAAGCTGGGCGTGCTTGTCCAGCTCCTCCCCCTGGGCAGTCTGGGGAAAACACTGCCGCCTTGTCCACTCCGCCTGCAAATACAGCCCATAGATTTGGGCCGCCACTGCGTAGAACCGCACCGCCAGCTCGCTGCTGCTTCCAGCGGTCTGGCCTGTCCGGGCCTGGAACTGCGCTGCCAGCTCCTGATATATCTCCTCTAAGGTCATCACTGTTTATCCCTCCAACTGCGCCGCCACCGTCAGCGTCTCCCCCTGCCACAGCAGGCTGACTTCTACCGCCAGCCCGTTTTCTGTCCGGTTCACCTGCGCCCCTGTCACCGTCACGTCCGCCAGACCGCTAAGGGCCTCGGCGGCATACTGCACCGCCAGCGTATCCCAGGCAGAGGGCTTCTCCTGCCGGAGCCGGTACATCCGGCTTCCCAGATCAGGCAGGAAGGGGAAGCTCCCCCGCCGTGCGGTGAGCCGGAACAGTGCCTCCTGAAGCAGCGCCTCGCTCTCGCCGTTCGTTCCGTTCTGATAATCCCCGTCTGTCAGTCTCACGCCAGTCCTCCCGTCAGCTCCGCTGCCTTTGCAGCGATGTATACGTCCAGCGGCACACCGCGCACCAGCACCTCGGCCTGAAGGTCCAGGCTCCCTGCCTGGATAACTACCTGATCTGGGCAACCGTCTCCCTGCCGGACCCCGGCGATACAGGGAGTCTCTCCCTTTCCCTGAACCACCAGCACCTGCTGGCCCACCTTTGGCATCCATCGGTAGCCCGCAGGGCCGTACCCCTCCAGCCCCCTCCGCTCACCGTCCAGCTCCACCGCCAGCTCGCCGCCGCTCATGGTAACGGCACCGGTCCGGCCTCCGCCTCCCTGGACGGGCCGCTTCTGCTGTCCGCTCAGCCACATAAGTAAAACCTCCTCCTGTTTAAGCTTCCGCACAGCCGCCTGCCCGGCGCTCCTCTCAAATCATCACGTCGGTTTCCCCCAGTTCCAGGGTAGTGGTCAACCCACCTTCACCGCAGGCCACCTCTGTCCGGGCCGTCCGGTAGCGTCCATCGGCTCCGAAGTCGGGCAACTCTACTATCACCAGCTCCCCCGGCCATGCCAGAAACCCGCCCGCCAACGTAAGCTCCATCCGTATCCGTCCACTGCGGGATGCCCGTAGTTGATAATCGGCGCTGTAGCGCATGGCGGCGGTGCCTGTAGTGTTGGGCACGGACATGATCCGCCGGGCGCAGCCCCCCTGGGCGATGAATTCCTGGTCGGAGGCCCACTGCACTCCGGCGGCGGTGCGCCGCCGCACCGCCACATGGCTGAGCACACCGTGGCGATCCTCCCGGTATTCCCAGCCCGCCACCGGCGTTTTGTCGTCTACCACCAGCGTCTGAGTGTCGCTGTGCCCGTCCAGCACCAACCGCCCCTGCCGGTCAAACCGGGGAACAACTCCGCCGTAGTAGCAGGCGTACTCCCGCACTACGCTCCACTCGCTCACGCCGCTGTCCACCGTAAAGCCGCTCACTGCGGGCAGACCCATCCCGCCCACGGCCTCGATGCCGTAGGGGGCCACATGGCGGGCTACGATGTCCGCCCGGGTACACCGCTGGTACTGAGCGGGCATGGCCTCGTTATCCAGCAGAAGCGCCGCCATTCCCCGGCCTGATAGCTCCAGGTACAACCCCTTTGCCCTGCACAGTACGGCGAAGTCGTCCACCACTCCGGTAAACACCCGCTCCCCCTCCCATTCGGCGAAGAAGCGGCAAGCCCCGCTGAGCAGCCTTTCCTGTCCCTGCCTCCACAGGCACCGCAAAAAGAAGCTGTCGCAGGGGGTGTCCGTCCCGTAAGAAAACCTCCAGCTCACGGCGGCGGGCAGATCCAGCTCACGCCCGTCGCCGCATTTCACCCAACACCGCATCATTTGATCCTCACCTTCTGTCCCGGATAAATCAGGTTGGGGTTGCGGATGGACGGATTCAGGGCAATGACTGAGCTGAGCGTCACCCCGTACCGTTTAGATAGCGCCCACAGGGTATCCCCCTTCACCACTGTGTGCCACACCTGCTGTCCCGTCACCGCAGTCCCGGCGGGGGCGTCCGTGCCGCTGGAGAGCTTGCGCTCCTCCAAGGCGTCCTTGGCGCTGCCCACCACCTCCCAAAACTCGAAGGAATACGCCACATAGTCCCGTCTCGGCTCCTGCCGCAGCTCCAGGGCGGCGAACCAGGCGGTGGCGGTCATCCATACCGGGTGGACCAGCATCCCTGGCGTCTCCTCATAAAACACGTTTGCCAACTGTTTGAAGGTGTCGTAGGCCCCCTCTCCCACAAACTCCCCCTCCCCCTTCATCACCCTCCTGGTCTGGCCCAGGCTCTGCAAATAGTGCCGTCCGAAGGGGATTTTGTGAACCGCCATTTTCCGCTCATAGGCAATGGAATACACCCTTGGATTGTAGGGCCACACAAAGGTTTTGAACCGCATGGGTGAAAGGTTCATCCAACCGCTCCTCTCTGCTCTTCTCAGTAAATGCACATTTCCCCGTCATACCTCCGGCTGTCCCGCCGCACGGCCCGGTCCAGCTCCTCCACGGTAAGGGCGGCGGGGCCGATTTCCGTCTCTGCCTGCCCCGCCGCCTGTATGGCCGGACCCGGCGCAACCAGCCATTCCGCCCCAGCCGTCTGCCGGTACAGCCATTCCACGCCGCTATCCGCCTCCATCCGAACCACTTTGTCCAGCTCCGCAAAGGACCTCGTCCCTTCAAGCTCGGCCTCTGTCCAGCCCACCGGAGCTACCGACGCTTCATCCGGCCAAACTGCCCCGGCATGGCGCTCCGTCCTGTCTCTTCGGCCTATTCCGGAAAGCGTCTGCGCCAGCCCGCCCAAAGCCGTTTCCATCCACATCTCTCCGGTTACATCTGCCTGTCCACCGGGACCGGACGTATCCCCCGCTGTCCCATCCAGCCAGACCCCGCCGCTTAGTACACCAGCAGCCCCGTCCTCTCCTCTGTTTTCCGACCTGTTCCGGCGTTCCGGCTCATTCTCCAGCCTGCCCAGACCCATCGCCCCATCCGAGGTCTCCCGTGCGTCCGTCTCCGCGCTTCGCACAACCGCCCTGTCCTCCGGTCCGGCCCGTTTCTCTTCACCGCCCGTCCCCTGCTCCGGCGGCATGGCAGGGGTGGTCAGCCCCAAGCTCCAGTCCGGGAGGACCTCATCCTCCTGTTCATCGTCCTCAAACTGCGCCAGCAGCTCTTCAAGCCAATCAACCACAGCCCCCACTCCCTCTCAACGCGGCAAACCGCTCCCAGTCGAATCCGCCGTTCACCGCCCAGCTCTCCCTGGGCACACCGCAGGCGGGGCACGGCTCCCGCTCAGCCCTCTCCCTGCACGCAGGGCACAGCCGCGCCAGCTCCTCCTCCCGGTCCAACGCCAGGTTAAGAGCGCACCAGAGGTAATCCCGGTCGGTCATTTTTTTCGCCCGTTCCTCTGTGGGCAGAGCGCCGAACATACGGAGCACACGCCATTGAAGGCGCTCATAATGCGCGTGCTCCAGGCTTTTTTTCGCTTTTTCAGCTCCGGCTCCCCGTCCAGCGGGGAGGGGTTGCACTCCCGGTTGAACTGCGCCCACTGTCCGCTCAACTGCTGGATATCCTCCAGGCGCAGGCCGTTCAACGCCGCCTGTCCATCGGCAAACACTGGTTTTCCCCGGCGCTCCAGCGCCTTGGCTACCAGGCAGGCGTTGCGACACAGGGCCAGCTCCCTGCCATCCCGGGCCAGCGCCTCCCCTTCTCTCCGGGCCTCCAGCACCTCACGGGCGGACAGTAGCCGCAGCTCCCCCCCGTCCACCCGCATCCGCTCAGAACCAATCCAAAATCCGCTCGTCATGATCCCTTACGCCGCCGTTTCGATCCGGCGGCTGGCCACCAGCGTCAGCTTTTCCGCCACCATCTGGCCCAGCTGTGCGTCCTCCTCAATGCCGCTCCACTGGCATCCGGCATAGATGATTTTCTGGTCTGGCTTGCAGATAACCAGGGAGAAGTCCCTCATGCTGTAAAAATCCAGTCCGTCGGCGATGGCCCGGTCGGTGGCGTACAGCCGGGTGAGCTGGATGACGTGGCTCTGGGGTCCCTGGACAGTGGCCACTGGCTCATCCTCGCCGAAGGCCTCCACAGCTACAGAGCTGCGGGTGGACTTGCAGTGGTAGCTCTGCACCACTGCTACCTTTTTTCCGTCCATCTCCAGCCAGATATCGCTGCTGGTGGGAAATCCCACCGCGCCCAAACTTGAACTCATTCAATTACCTCCTCAAATGGTGATATGCGCCGACAGCCAAATCTGGTTCAGTCCGTGGGCCACCGTGAATGCAAACTCCACCAGGCAAACAGTGGGGTCGTCCTCGCTGGCAGTCACCGTCACGTCCTCATAGCTCTCGATCATCTCGCTGCTCACCCGTTTTTCCAGCTCCATCACTGTCTGTGAGCGGATAGCCCCCCGAGTCTGGACGGTATTCTTAGCCCGGCTAAACTTCGCCCGAAGGGCGCTGCGGACACCAGGAATCACCTCGTCCGTCACCAGGATAGCCGTCAGCTCCCGCCAGGTGGCGTCCGCCGCTCCTCCGGTCTGTGTTCGGGTGGTGACGGCCCGCACCACATAGCACGCCCCCGCCAGGGATTCCAACGGGGTAACGCCGCCCCGCACCAGCAAATCGATGTCGCCGTCCTCATAGGCGGTCTCCAGCCCGTTCACCCCGTAGAGCTGCACGCCCCCCAGGGGCAGGGCCGGGTCAGAGCTGCCCGCAATGGCCCCGGCCAGGGCTGCGGCGCACAGCGCTCCGCCCACGGCCTTGCCGCTGGTGTCCACGCCGCCGGGGGCTGTCAGCACCACCCGCTCGCAGTTGAGGGCCTTAGCCTTGTCCGTCAGCTCCGTCACACTCTCTCCATTCTTGCCGCCCACCACGGCCACCCGCTCCTTCCGGGCGGCAGAGCAGCTCACCACCATCTCCTTCACCGCCCGCTGGACGGACAGCTCGCCGCTGTCGCACGCTACCACCGCCGCGTCCTCCAGGGCGGCGCAGGCGGCAATGGCCCCGTCGTAGCTCTCCCCTGCGGGGATGCCGTACACCGCCCCCGCGCCGTTGCGGAATGCGGCCTGGGCCATCTGGCTGAGCAGGCAGTCGCCTACATCCGCCGCAGCCTGGCTGTAGCTGGTCCACTGGTAGACCTCCTTTGCGTCCGTCTTGTTCAACACAGCAATCACCGCCGCC
>CATJRT010000129.1 GCA_949742895.1 uncultured Eubacteriales bacterium
CCGTCCTCATTGAGGCCCACTTCCAGCCCGGTGTTGCCGAAGAACGCGTAGACATACCATGCGGAGGACCAGTCCATAGCCACCAAACGCTCCGCCTGGGCCGCCACCTCCAACATCCGATCCAGACTTTGGACATCCTCGTCGGTAAAATATGCCTTGTTGTAGTACAGAAAATAGCCGTTATCCGCCGTCAGCGGGTAGGCGTACAGGGTTCCCTCCACGCTGGCCGCTTCCACTGCGGCGGGGAGAGAGGCGCTACGGATGGCCCCATCGTCCTCAATGGGGTCCAGCCCGCCGGCGGCGGCCAGCGCGGCCACCTGGTCGTCGGCAAAGGCAAACACATCCGCGCCAGCCTCCAAATCGCCCAGCAGAACGTCCTTGCAGTTGGATTCACTCTGAGGCTGGTATGTAATCCGAAAGTCGGCCTGCCCGGCATAATGCTCCTGGAAGGATGCAAATATCTGCTCAAGCAGCGCTTCGTCCTCCTCGGCACCCCATACAGTCAGGACGACGGTCTCCTTCACAGGCCGGCTCTCATCCAGAACCGGCGCCTGACCCTCGCAGGCGGCCAACAGGAATACTAAACAGACGGACAGAGCCAGAAGAAAAATACGCTTTACCATGCTTCATTCCTCCCAATCAGCTTCTTGAGATATTATAGCAGTTTGCGCACTGGATTTCAACCGGAATGAGGCTCGGGAGTTTCCCCTGCGGACACGAACGCGGCAAAGACTTGGGCCTATTTTGAAGCCGGAATGGCAGCAAGAGTCCCCCGGATACAAGTATCCGGGGGACTCTTGCGTTTTCCCTTAGAGCCTATCCGAGAATTAGACGTGCGCAGATAGCGCAGTCAGATTTTACGCTGGGCAAGGCAATTTGACGCAGGAATACTTTGTGTATTGCAAGAAAATTGAACGCAGTATGGCGGCAAAAGGCCCGCCAGCCGACGTGCCGAGATATGTTAATCAGGCTCTTAGTCCGCCGCGCTGTCCACGGCGTCGGTTACGCCGCTGAACGCATTCACTTTATCAGTCATGTGGAACTGGGTGGAGGGCTCTCCGCCGCCGGAATCCGGGTCAAAGCCCTCTGGCAGCCGGCCTGGTTCACCCTCGGGCCGTTGGCCGTCTCCGACGGGGCGGCGGTCCATGCCCTCAGGGATCTCCCGGTCGCTGCCGGAGAACTCCCCTCCTTCGGGAGGCTCCCGGTCGCTGCCGGGGAACTCTCCTCCTTCGGGTGGCTCCCGGTCGCCGCCGGGGAACTCTCCTCCTTCGGGTGGCTCCCGGTCGCCGCCGGGGAACTCCCCTCCTTCGGGGAACTCCTGGCCGCCGCCAGGATGTCCGAAGCCCATCCCCACGTCAGTGCCGGTGTATTGCTGCAATACTCCGCCGGAAAATCCAGTGACGGTGGACACATCATAGAGGCCGTCTGTCTCCGTCCCTTCCACGTCGCCGCCGATGTAGGCCTGGTAAGTGTCCCCATCCTGGAACTGCGGACAGCTAATCACCGCCCCTTGATAGCCCCGGTTATGGGAGCCGGTCGTTTCGTCCTTGTCCGGGTCGTAGGCAAAGATCACCTTACCTTATACCCCTGGGACGCTGGAGGCCGTGGCCTATGAGCAGGGCAGGGAGCTGAGCCGCTGGACCCTGGCCTCCACAGGGAAGCCTATCTGTCTGGCGGGCTGGGTGGAGCCGGGCGAGGGCCTGCCGGAGCGGGAGCTGATCTACGTCGGTCTGGCCCTGAAGGATGAAACCGGCTGCTTCACTCCGGCCCGGGATGCAGATCTTACGGCCCAAGTTGAGGGGGACGCGGAGCTGGCAGGCTTTGGCAGCGGCGACCCCAAGCCGCTGACCGGTTATACCGACGGTATCAGCCGGACCTTCCAGGGCAGGGCCCAGGCCATTCTCCGTACGGAAGCGGCCTCCGGCTGCGCTGTTCTGGCTGTGGCGGCGGAAGGGCTGGATCCGCTGCGCATGGAGATATGCTGGTAACGGTATGTACGACGGACAGCAGAAAAGGAGTTTCTTCGATGAAATTTGAAAAAAGAGCAGTCATCTTCGACCTGGACGGAGTGATCTGCTTCACGGACGAGTACCACTACCAGGCGTGGAAGGCTCTGGCGGCCCGGCTGGGCATCTACTTTGACGAGAAGATCAACGACCGGCTCCGGGGCGTAAGCCGGATGTCCAGCCTGGAGATCATTCTGGAGCAGGCGGAGAAGGAGTACAGCCAGGCGGAAAAGGAGGCGTTCACCGCAGAGAAAAACGACGCTTACCGGGAGCTGCTGAAGAATATGACCCCCGCCGACCTAACGGACGAGGTTCGGGATACGCTGGCCGGGCTGCACCGCCGGGGCTATCAACTGGCTATCGGCTCCTCCAGCAAAAATACCAGGTTCATTCTGGAGCGCATCGGCCTGGAGGGCTTTTTTGACGCGGTGGCCGACGGAACAGATATCACCCGTTCCAAGCCTGACCCGGAGGTGTTCCTCATTGCGGCGGAAAAACTGGGGATCGGACCGGCGGACTGTGCGGTGGTGGAGGACGCAAAGGCAGGCATTCAGGCGGCGAAGGCGGGCGGCATGACGGCCCTGGCCCTGTTCGGAGACGCCAGGGACTGCGGCCTGGAGGACTATAATCTGGCGTCGTTCTCCGATCTGCTGAACATCCTGTGAACCGGGAAAGCAGGGCGGGTATCGCACCGCCCTGCTCGGCGGTGCGCCCCAGCCCCGCTCATCGCCCTCTTTCGTCCCCAGCCCACAAATACCTCTGGACTGTAGGCGGACAGCGCGGTGCCGGGAGCCGGAGCGCTGATCCCAGCCACGTCCACCTGGGCGGTCTCGTATGCCGTACTTTTCCGTTTGTGCGGCTTTTACTTGTTCTGTCCCGGCGGCGGAGCCGCGCCGCAGCTTGACAGGCCGGGAGAGATATCGTAAAATAAGGGCAGTTTTGACAATGCAGGTGATAAAATGATAAAGCGTCTCTCTGCCCTTGCACTGGCTCTGATCGCAGCCCTCATGCTGACTGCCTGCGGCGGTCCCGCAGCCGGCCCCCTGCCCTCCGCGCCCGCGCCGGAAGAGCCCTCCTCCCTGCTGGAATCCGCCCAAGCTGAAACAGATGCGCCGTTATCTCAGGCTCCGGACTCTGCGGACCCGGAGACTCAGAAACCGGAAACGCAGGCCCCGGACGCACCGGAAACCGCCCCTGCCGTCGCCGAGGACGGCTGGTACAGCTCCAAGGAGGACGTGGCCCTGTATATCCACCTCTATGGACATCTGCCGGACAACTACGTCACCAAGCGGGAAGCCCAGGAGCTGGGCTGGACCGGCGGAAGCGTAGAACGCTACGCAGGGGAAGGCACGGCCATCGGAGGCAGCCGCTTCGGCAATTACGAGGGTCTGCTGCCCGAGGCCGAGGGGCGCACCTATACGGAGTGCGATATCGACACTGTGGGCTCCTCCTCCCGGGGCGCCAAGCGCGTGGTATTTTCCAATGACGGCCTGATCTACTATACCGGGGACCACTACGAGAGCTTCGAGCTGCTCTACGGAGAGCCGTAGCCATGGAGACGGTCAGATTAGACGCAGCCCAGCTGTGCAGCCGGGAGGAAGCCATGGAGCTGCTGGGCCGGACGCTGGCGCTGCCAGAGTGGTGGGGCCGCAACCTGGACGCTCTGCACGACTGCCTGACGGAGCTGGGCCGGCCGGTGCAGCTTGAGCTTTGCGGCCGGGAGGCTATGGAAGCGTCGCCCTTTGGCCAGAGGCTCCTGCGGGTGCTGGAGGATTCGGCAGCGGAAACCCCCTATTTACAGATTATCTCCGGACAGACAAATGGCCCCCGCTGACGCGGGGGCCATTTTGCGCCGGTTTGTCCATGCGTTCACCCTCTGGCCCAGTCCCGGCTGCGGTCCACGGCCCTGTACCAGCCGGAAAGGAGCCGTCCCCGCTCCTCCTCAGACATTTGGGGAAAGAACGTGTTGTCGCACTTCCAAAGGCCCTTGATTTCGCCAGTGTCCCGCCACACGCCGGTGGCCAGGCCCGCCAGGTAGGCGGCTCCCAGGGCGGTGGTCTCCCGGATGGCGGGGCGGCGGACCTCCCGACCGATGATATCGGACTGGAACTGCATGAGAAAATGGTCCCGGCTGGCGCCGCCGTCGGCCTTGAGGGCGGTGAGGGGCGCGCCGGTGTCGGCCTCCATGGCGCTCACCAGGCCGGCCACCTGATAGGCGATGGACTCCTGGGCGGCGCGGATGATGTGCTCCCGCTTGGTGCCCCGCGTCAGCCCCAGGATGGCCCCCCGTGCATACATATCCCAGTAGGGCGCGCCCAGCCCGGTGAAGGCGGGCACCAGATAGACTCCGCCGTTGTCCGGCACCTTCTGGGCGTAATACTCTGCGTCACAGCTCTCGTTGAAAAAGCGCATCTCGTCCCGCAGCCACTGGATCACCGCCCCGCCCACAAAGACGGAGCCCTCCAGGGCGTACTGCACCTTGCCGCCCAGGCCGATGGCGATGGTGGTGAGCAGGCCGTTTTTGCTCACGCAGGGTTTCTCCCCGGTGTTCATCAGCAGGAAACAGCCGGTGCCGTAGGTGTTTTTGGCATCCCCCGGCTCGAAGCAGGTCTGGCCGAACAGGGCGGCCTGCTGGTCCCCGGCAATACCGGCAATGGGCACACGCCTGCCCTGAATCTCGGTATAGCCGTAAATCTCGCTGGAGGAGCAGACC
>CATJRT010000130.1 GCA_949742895.1 uncultured Eubacteriales bacterium
CGCCCACCGCCACCTCCATGCCGTCCATGATGGCCATGGTCAGCGGGATGCGGATGGTGGTGGTCATGCCGCGGCCCAGCTCACTGGAGATGGACACGGAG
This sequence comes from uncultured Eubacteriales bacterium, assembly GCA_949742895.1. The sequence goes on from CATJRT010000130.1 coordinate 102, forward strand.
CCGCCAAGCTCTTCGACGCCCTTCTTCACCACGTCCATACCTACGCCGCGACCGGAGAACTCGGTAACCTCGGTGTTGGTGGAGAAGCCGGGGGCCAACAGGAAGTTGAGAATTTCCTTGTGGCTGTACTCCACGTCGGGGGAGGCGATGCCCTGGCGGATGGCCTTGTTGAGCACAGCCTCGTCGTTGACGCCCCGACCGTCGTCAATAATCTCAATGATGACCTCGCTACCGGTGTCCCGGGCGGACAGGATGATCTCACCTACGGGGTCCTTGCCGGCGGCGACGCGTTCCTCCTGGGTTTCCTCGATACCATGGTCCATGGAGTTGCGAACCATGTGCATGATGGGGTCGCCGATGGAGTCTACGATGGTTTTGTCCACCTCGGTGTTTTCGCCAATAAGGGTGAGCTTGGCCGGACGGTTGAGCTTCTTGGTCATATCCCGCACGATGCGGGTCATCTTCTGGAACACGCTGGACACGGGGACCATCCGCAAGGACATGGACACGTCCTGAAGTTCGTCGGTGAGCTTGCGCAGCTGCCGGGCGGATTTGGAGAAGGCATCCAGGTTCAGCCCTTTCAGGTCAGGGGAAGAGGTGACCATGGACTCGGTGATGACGATCTCCCCTACTACGGCGGACAGCAGGTCCAGCTTGCTCAGGTTGACGCTGATGAGCGTCTCCTTTGAGTGTTGCTGGCCAGCGGCTTGGGCCGCTTGGGCAGCCGACGCTTTGGCTTGGGCGGCGGGTGCCGGAGCGGTGTCCGCGTGGGCTGCGGCGGCAGGGGCGGCCTCCAGCTTGGGCGCGGGCGGCGGGCAGTCGTAGGACTGGTATTCCTGCACCGAGCCGGCGTCCTTTACCACGGAAATGGCGCTGTCCCGATTCTGGGCGTTTTTGAACATCATCAGGAAGCCATGTTCGACGATGGCCTCAGAGGTGGAGGGGTCGTTCTCCACGTCGGCCGGCTCGAAGCAGAAGTCGGACTCGCCGCACACATCCTTTACCGAGGTGACCAGCATAAAGGCCCGCAGGCTTTCCATGCCGCAACCCTGGTCAAAGGTGACCCGCAGGGCATAGGGGAATTCGCTGCTGCCGGCCGGCAGGCCAGCGGGCGGGGGGGCCGGCTGTCCGACCGGGGCGGCGTCCGCCGCAGGAGCGGCAGGGGCCGGAGCTGGCTCGGGCGGCGTTTCACCTTTAATTTTAGCAATTAAGGTATTAATATTTGACATGAAACTGTCGATATCCTTATCGAGAGGCTCGTCGGCCTCCACTTTCTCCACCTCGCCCCGGAAGTAGTCGATGGACTGGAACACCACATCGAACAGCGCCGGGCGGTTGTCCTCGGAGACCACGGACATGGTTCCCTCCCGGATGATGAAGAACATATCCTCGATCCGATGGGCCACCGTGGCCAGGGTATCGAATTCCATCATAGCGGAGGAACCCTTGATGGTGTGCATGATGCGGAAGATCTGGTTTACGTCCTCCTGGGAAAAGGTGTCCACCTTTTCCGCTTCGAGGACGATAGTCTCCAGCTGCTCCAGCAAGGTGTTCGTCTCGTAGATGTACATATCCAGGATTTCATTTCCACTGCCCATAAAAAGCACCACCTCAATCTTTTATCTTTTGTTATTATCGGCAGGGAGTGGATGAAAATTAAGTAGGTTTTATAAGATTTATCTCAGGGGTGTGAAAAATGCCTGATCTTTTGGGAGCGACCAACCCAGTACCGGGTTATGACAATACTATAGCCAACCGAAATATTCCGGTTTCTCCGGGCAATACCCAGATACAGAATGTCCCAGATCCCAGCCGGGTTACGGGGGCGGACGGCCGCACTGAACAGCAGGACAGCGGTCAGATGGGAGATTCCGGCCAGATTCGGTACGACTCCAATTTTCAGACCTTTATCCAGCAGCTCCGGCAGAGCGGCGACCTGGCACAGAGCCTGGCCCGTCTGATGGGCCGGGAGGGAACCGTGGTGATGTCCGGCATGAGCGAGGGCATCGCCGGGGAGATGGCCCAGGCCATGGAAATGATCCACATGGATCAGAGCCAGCTTCTGGATTTTCTCAGCGGGCAGATGAAGGCGGGGACCCGGTTCGGCGGGGCCCTGTTCGCGTTGCTGCGCAGCGCCTATGCTCGTGCTGGTTCCGAGGGAGTCCGCCTGGACATCCTTCAATTTTTGAAGAGCTACAACGACTGGTCGTCCACCGCCCACATCGAGGGCAACTTGGTGCGCAATATGGCCGGGATGGCCAACTCCATGCCTGCCAGCTGGGGCGATCAGCTCCGGGAGCTGTTGGCCCAACTGGAAAATGGTGTGGCCGCCGGGGACCGGCAAGGGAATATTGAGCTTTTGCAGCAGAAGGTATTTCCCTTTATGTCCTCCTATGTGAGCCAGACCCACGACCTGGGCACGCCCCGGGCGCTGCTCAGCCTGCTGGCGTTGGATCTGTCCCGGTACGAGAACGGCACGGAGGAGAAGCTGTTGGAGACCTTTCACCAGGTCAGCGGCTACGGTACCCTGAAGGGGATGCTTGGGGGGATCGACGACAAATCCCTGCTCAAGCTGCTGCAAAACAGCCAGGTGGCCGAGGGCTCCCGTGCCGTGAGGTTTGCCGACCACCTGTCTGCCGCCGCCGCACGGGCCCTGCGGGGGGAGGGCAGCGCGGAGGTGCAGGAGGTATTCCGCAATCTGGTGTCCTCCATGCTCATCAACGAAAGCGTGTATATGCCTATAAACCACTTCATTTTCCCCATTGAAATGGATGGGCGGATGCTATTTTCTGAGCTATGGGTGGACGCCGACGCCGAGGATAAGCAGAGCGGCAAGGGCGGATCGGGGGAAAAGTGTATGCGCTTCCTGTTCAAGATGGACGTGCAGGGGGTGGGGTTGTTCGACGTGATCCTCACCAGCCGGGACAAGGAGGTGGAGGTGGCTGTTGCCTGCCCGGCGGGGGCGGCCCCCTTTGCCAGAGAGATCGAAAAGACTGTGAGCCAGATTCTGGTGCGCAACGAACTGACTCCGGCAGGGGTTAGCGTGCGGAAAATGGAGCGTCCGGTGACGCTTACCGAGGTGTTCCCCAAAATCTTTGAAGGGAAGAACAGTGTCAATGTCAAAGCATGACGGCAGACGGAACCCGTCCAGGAAGGCGGTGGCCCTGCAATATGAGGCGGGGAACAGCGCACCGGTGATTGTAGCCTCCGGTATGGGGTATATGGCGGAGAAGATCGTGGAGGTGGCGGCAGACAGCGGCGTACCCATCTATGAGGACAACTCCCTGGCCACCATCCTTACCCAGCTCAAGCTGGGCCAGGAGATACCCGAGGAGCTTTATAAGGCCATTGTGGAAATTTATGTGTATTTCCTGCACTTTGACCCAAATTCCGTTCAGGAGGGTGGAGCCGAAGCCGGGCAGGATAACGCGGCGGGCGGGGCCCGTCAAGAATAGGAGGCGGAAGGATGGCAAGAGAAGTGAGCGAATACCTGCTGCTGGACAGCAGGAGCATCCCCATCGCCCGGGGACGGCTGGAGGGTCCGGCCCATGATGTGAACTGGCAGATCCGGGTGCTGGACGACAAAATTGACGAGGTTTTAAAGCACAAGCAGTTCAAGCTGATGTCCATTACGGATAGCGACCCGTCCTATGAGGGCACCGTGGTGCGCAGCCGCAACGACATGATCCAGCTTGAGGTGAGAAAGGTTGAGATCGATAGCAGGAACCTGCGCCAGAATCTGCGAGTGGCGGTGCGGTTCAAGAGCTTTATCTACCCCGTGAACGGGAATTGGAAGGGCCGATGGGAGATCGAATCCAACGACCTGAGCTGCGGTGGCATCGCCTTCTTCTGTGACAAGGATCTGGGCGAGCGGGAGCGGGTTGAGGTGGTGGTTCCCGTCACCAGCCAGCCCATGGTGGTGACGTGTGAGATTCTTCGCCGCCGCCCCACCGAGCGGGAGGATACCACCCTGTTCGCCGCCAAGTTCATCGACCTGTGCGACGACGAGGAGATGTGCCTGCGGGAGGCGGTGTTCAGCCTTCAGCTTCGTTCGCCGCCCCGCAGCAGCCGGTGAGACAGTGAGAGCAGAGCCCATCCACCTAAAAACAAGACAGAACCCATAATCAAATTGGAACGGGCAGGGTTTGCAGTGCGCAGGGACAGCCGCCCCCGCGCACTGCTAAGTCTTGCCGGAAAGGAAAAGGTTACCACGCAATGAGAAAAATTTGCACACATAAAGCAATCCGCGTCTGGCTTCGTCAGGGAATGGCGGGCGTGCTGGCCCTGGTCCTGATGCTGGGGCTGTTACCAGCGGGAACGTTTCAGGCGCAAGCCGCATCCACTGAGCAGAGCTGGGCCATGCCCTACATGGAACAGCTTGTGGACTGGGGCGTTATGCGCGGCGATATTGACGGCAATCTCTACCCCAACCGGAATATCACACGGGCGGAGTTTGTCACCATGATTAACCGCGCCTATGGCTACACCGATGTAGGCTCCATCCCCTTTGCCGACGTTACTGGCAAGGAGTGGTATGCCGACGACATCGCTATTGCATATAAGGTGGGATATTTCCAGGGCGTTGCCGGCAACCTGGCCGCGCCAAAGAATCCGCTGGTCCGGGAGCAGGCGGCTATGCTGCTGGCCCGGAATATGATGCTCCAGGAGAACCCAGGCGAGGTGCTGGACTTCACGGACGGCCGGGCGTTCAGCCAGTGGAGCCGGGGCATGGTCCAGGCTATCACTGCGCTGGGCGTCATCACCGGCTATCCCGACGGTACCTTCCGTCCACAGAACAATATCACCCGCGGCGAGGCGTCCGCCATGCTGGTCCGGGCCGTGGGCGAGCTGGTGAACACGCCGGGTGAACACAGCCTGGGCAGTGTGTACGGCAATGTCACCGTCAATACTTCCGGCGTTACGCTGAAGAACACGGTGATCGTGGGCAATCTGTACCTCACCGGCGGCATTGGCCTTGGGGATGTGCTGCTGGAGAATGTCACCGTGCTGGGTCAGATTGTGGTCAGCGGCGCGGGCGAGAGCAATTCTGCCCAGAGCAGTGTTGTGATGCGCAACGTGGAAGCCACCGAGATGATCGTGGATAGCATTAACAACCAGTTCGTCACTGTCCGTGCCGAGGGCAATACCAGGATCGCCAATACCAGTGTGCGTACCAACGGCTATGTGGAGGATGTGTCTACCCCGGGCTTTGGCTTGACTTTCATCGAGCTCAACGGCGAGGCGGGCACCAAGCTCCAGCTCGCCGGCAACATCAAGGAGGCGGTCAACCGCACGCCCAACTCCACCCTGGAGATGGCCCAGGGTGCGGCGGACAAGATTACTATTGATGAGCACGCCACTGGCTCTGCCGTCACCATCGACCGAGGTGCACGGATTACCGACCTGAACCTGGACGTGGCCTGCGGCGTGTCCGGCGACGGTGACATCGAAAGCCTGAACGTGGGCGCCGCCGGCTGCACCGTGACCATGCTGCCCGACGACATTTCCGTCCGTCCGGGCCTCACCGCCACCATCGGTGGGGTGAGCATGGACAGCGCCACCGCCTCCGAGTGGTCCAGCGAACCGCGCCTGCTGGCGGGCTATCCGAAGGCGCAGAACGTATCCGTCAGCTCCGCCACCCTGCTGTTCAGCACCAACAAGGCGGGCACCGTCTACTGGGCGGTCACGGCTTTGGCCGACGGCTCGCTGGATGCGGAAACTGTGATCTCGCCCCCCAAAAACGCTGCCAAGATTGTGGCATCGGGCAGTCTGAGCGCCGCAGCTTCCCAGAAGGAATATACCGCCGAGATTAAGAAGCTGACCTCGGACGGCTCCTATTACATCTCCGCCGTTATGGTGGACGCCCGGGGCAACCGCAGCCCACTGAAGGTAGCCGCTTTCGGCGTACCTGACGAGACCACGCCTGCCTTTGCCAAGGGCTATCCCAGGATGAGCCGGGTCGGCACCGACGTGGCCCAGGTCACCGTGATGCCCAACAAGAGCTGCCAGCTCTACTATGCCCTGCTGCCTACCGGCAGCACCGCACCTACCGGCAATGAGTTTAAGGCCAACGCCATCAGCGGCAACCTGGGCTACGGTTCGGTGGATGTAGTGAAGAACGTCACCCTGCCCATCAACGTGAACAGCGTGGTGTTGGAGGAGCAGACTACCTATGACCTCTATCTGTGGCTCACCGACTATGACGGAGCCAAGAGTTCCAAGGTGGTTAAGGTTACCTTCACCACCGCCGACGAGACCCCGCCCATCGTCACTGAGATTATGCAGACCAACGCCCAGGCCGCTGCGGCTGAGGTCACCTACGCCCTGAACGAACCGGGCACCCTCTACTGGGCCATCGTGGCCGAGGGCGACGAAAGCTTCATGAACTACGACCTGGATAGCATGGAGGCAAAGGTGAAGGTGGAGTCCGGCGTGGGTGCGCTCAAACGCGGCGCCAGCAACGCCAGCAAGGCGGACACCGATGTGCGGATCAACATCACCGGCCTGAACACCAAGAACACCGGCACCACCTCCTATACAGTGTACTACATTGCCAAGGATAAGCAGGGCAACTACGGCGACCAGGTGCGTATGCTCAACGTGCGCACGCTGGACACCACTCCGCCCACCGTCAAGCAGGAGTTCACCAGCTACAACGGCGACGACAAGAACGCCCCTATGCCCGACACCGACATCCGCCTGGTGTTTGACGAGAGCGTCCGGGGCGGTCCGGGCACCGACAAGCTGTTCCTGAACCTGTACCAGGCGGTGCAGACCGCCACCAACCAGACGGACCGGGACAAGGCACGGGAGGCGCTGGCCTCCGCCCTGCGGGCACATATTACCCTGTGGTATGTACCCACCAGCGGACAGCCCGCCCCGGTGGCGGAGCGCACCTGGACCCCAGGCGATTCGGCCTATGACGATGTTCCCTGGGTTATCGACTGGCGCTATGCTACGGTGGCTATGGAGAGCGGCGGCAGCATGGTTATCACCCTGCCCACCACCGAGGACCAGGCTATTGATCCCAGCGCCCTCAACCTGGCCAGCGGAGCCACATACTATTTCCACATGGAGGGTATCTATGACAACGCCCTCACGCCCAATGCCATGACCAACGGCAATCTGCCCCAGTTCCGCACTGTGTACGCTCAGATCAGCCTGAGCAACAACGAGACCACCAGCATCACTGTGGGTACTACACAGGTTGAGCTGGATATGTGCCTGAATGTGGAACCCATCTCTACCCGCAAGGTGGCGGACACCGAACGCTGGGATATGATTCTGTGGAGCGATACTTCGGTGAGCCTCCAGGTTTACCAGCGGGATAGGACGGCCAACCAGCCCTGGGCATATTTAGGAGAGGCTACCATCACCGTAGCTGACACCGCTCAGGGCGGGTACAGCGGCATCAGCCTTCAGGGCGATGTGATTACCGTGACGGGCCAGACCGTGTTCCCTCCACTGAATCCGGAGCAGGCGGGCGGACTGGAGGAGGACCACGTCTACGAGTACGGCATCCACTTTACTCAGGTGGGCGACCTGTCCAGAGACGATTATGATTCCTGGAGCAATCTGGTCACGATGCGGTATGCCATAATTGCCGGCGGCGCCAGCGGCCTGGGCACCGTGGCCGGCAATGTCAACCGCAACTACGACGCCATGATCCGCGATGGCTCCGTTACCTCTATTGGCCTGGCCTATTCCCCCAGCGGCCTGACCGATATCCTCACCCTGCGCCACCAGTTCACCGACCGGTCCGTGCCCAAGTTCCTGGACGATTCCCCCAGGTTCACCGCAGGCTCCAGCACGGTTCACATGGAATTGGCCCTGGACCGGGAGGGCACCATCTACTACGTGGTGGCCCCCGCCAACAGCATCACCACCACGGTCAACCAGAACGGAGGGACAGTCACCGCCGCTAACGACGGCCGGCAGCTTCCGGCGGGCACAGGCCCCAGCAGCGGCTTGACTTACGTTCCCACCAGCGGCGTGGACCGGCAGGCGTTCCTGGACTATATTGCCTTTACTTCGCCCGACCTCAAAAATCCCGTGGGCTATAACAGCCCAACCTATCTGAACATCGTCAACCCCCGGTACACCAGCTCAGATGTGAAAAAGGGCAGTGTTGAGTTTACCGGCGTCATCCAGCCGGTGGACATCGACGGGCTGAAGCCCAGCACACGGGATGAGAACGACAACCTGGTGGAGTCGTGGTACTACGTCTATTTTGTCATTCAGGGCGGCGGCGAGGTCTATTCCCCTGTGCAGTGTTACCGCTTTAAGATGGGCGAGGTGGAGGTGCCCCACATCACCATGTCCAGCTCGGGTGGCACCGAGGTGCGCATGACGCCGGACGGCGACGCCGACCTCTCCTATGTGCTGGTGGAGCTGAACAGCCTGCCCAGCTTTATCCGCACCGGCACCATCGGCGTTACCGACCCGGAAACGAATAGAAATATGACCGTCCTTAAGGCGCTGACAACCCGGTACAGCACCACCACCGGCGGCGAGACCTATTTTGACCACTACGCCACCGACGACCAGAAGCAGACGCTTTCCCAGTACATTGTCACCCTCGGCGGCGAATACGGTACGGAAAACCAGCCAAAGGACGGAAAGCTCCACGAAAACGTAGCGCAAAACACCACAAAAACCTGGGATGTGGAGAAGAGCATGGATACCGAGCGGTCGGAGTACATCGTGCTGGCCACCGCCCGCCACGTCTATGGCGGCTCCAAGGGTGTGGACTACGGCTTTGCCGCTGTCCGCGGCCTGTACAAGCCGGACAGAGTGGCCCCGGATTATGAGGGACCGGCCCTGATTGAGCCTCGAATCACGAAGGTGACCGACAGCGCCGGAAACGAGGTTGCCCAGCCGGTCTGGATGCAGAACCCCACGGCCTATTACTATACGGGTACCGTTACCGTCAGGTTCAGCAAGGAGGTTTACCTGCTCATCAACAACGAGCGGTATGAGGTTTGGGCAACAAATGCCGCCCCCACTGGAACTGGCTCGGAAAATGCGGTGAGCGCCAAGCTGATGCTGGGCGGTGATGCGGACAGCTTTACGTTTACGGGCAGCAACGTAGGCACCAAGCCCACAAACACCTTTACCTTTACCTTTACGGAGATCGGACACGGAACCACGATTTCTTTGTTCGACGGCGGCGACATCTGTAACGGCAGCAGCTGGCACACCACCCAAAAGCTGGAGCTGCGGTTTGATACAACGCTGAAGATGAACAGCTATGAAGGCGGCTTGGTGGATACAAGCTGGCCCGGCTTCCGCGCCACCTGGAGGTAAAAACCGCTCTGCGGGGGGCGGGCGCAATGCCCGTTCCCCGCAGGACTGCAAACTGCACGGAAAACGACCGGCCCCTGCCGGGAACCGGCCCACCCTGCGGATGAATGAACCGCGCAAAGGAGTATGATCTCAATGAAGCATGATGTTTTGCGCCGTATGGCGGCGCTGTTGCTGGCGCTGTTGCTGGCGATCCCGATGACGGCCCCGGCCAGCGCGGCGGACGGGGACCCGGACCCCGCTGGTCCATCTGTGAGCTTGAATGAGACTGAGCTGGAGCTGACCGTGGGCGGGGCCGATGTGGAGCTGATCGCGACAGCGACAGGATTCCCGGATACCGGGGGAACTCTGACATACGAATGGGATAGCAGCGATGTGTCGGTGGTTGCCCCCGTCCTGGACCCAATGGCGCCGAGTTCGAACAAGGCGACGGCCTCAGCCGCGACAACCGGGGCGGGTAAAACGGCTACCATCACCGTGAAGGCAATCTGGAAGCCGGACGCGGGCACCCCAGATCAGACGGAACAGACAGCCACAGCCACCTGTACTGTCACCGTCAAGGCACCCGTCCCCGTCACCGGTGTGACGCTGGACCAGAGTACCCTTTCCGTGGAGGAGGGAAAGAGCGCCCAGCTCACAGCCACAGTGGCGCCTGAGAACGCGGACAACAAGAACGTGACCTGGATTACCAGCACGCCTGCGGTGGCTACGGTGGAGAACGGCCGGGTCACAGGTGTGAAGCCGGGTACCGCCACCATCACGGTAATGACAGCCGATGGTAATTACGAAGCGAGATGTACCGTCACCGTCACCAAGGCCCCTGTGGCGGTGGCTAACCTCTACATCAGCCCGGGTGATATCCAATTCAACCGCACGGACGCCCGGACCAAGCAGCTCATGGCGGCCATCGACCCCTCCGATGCGACGTTTGAGAAGGTGGAGTGGACCAGCGCTAATCCTGCGGTGGCCACGGTGGCGCCGGAACGTGAGGACGGCACTTTGGTGGTTGTCACTGCCGTTGGCCCTGGACGGACCACACTCAGGGCTGAGGTGGATGGGCAGATCGCCGAGTGTGAGGTGATTGTGTCCGGTTTTACCCTGAGCTCCAGCTCTCTCACGATGACGGAGGGCAAGTCTGAAAACCTGAGCATCAACGGGCCGTTTGGCGACGCCATTGGGGCTGGTTCCACAATGTGGCAGTCCAGTGATCCGTCTGTGGTGGTGGTGAACAGCGGCGGCAGGATCACGGCCCGTGCCCTTGGTACGGCCACGATTACTGCCAGCAGAGGCGGATATACGGCTAAATGTGAGGTTACTGTGGCGGAGGACACCTCGGGGCTGGTCCAGGTGGACAAAATGTTCACAGCCGGAGAAATATTGGACTTCAATGAAAAGGTCCTCAGCGACGACCGGAGCATCCGAGATGCGCTGGATGTGATTTCCAGGCGGCAGACTGGCTTTGGGCTTTCCTATGTAACCAACCTGTCGGTGCCTACCGAGCAGGGTACGGTTTATTACAACTACCTGGCCGAGGGGGATACCGGTGCGGGCGTAGGTATGACCGAGCGGTTTTACTACAGTCCCAGCGTGGGCCAGCAGTCCATTGAAAAGCTGTCCTTTGTGCCCAGGAATGATTACAGCGGCGTCGTAGAGATTGCCTACACCGGCTATTCTTCCAACCGGCAGACCTTCAAGGGCGTGATCCGGATGCAGGTGGGGGCAATGTACGACGCGTATTACAACACCTATTCCGGTATCCACGTTACCTTCCGGGCCAGCGACTTCAACGCTGCCTGCCAGGGGCTGACCGGACGTGATCTGAGCTATGTCACCTTTATCCTGCCCCAGGAGGACCGGGGAACGCTTTATTACAACTATCCGGGGCCGACCCAGTACACGGAGAAGGTCACTGCTGGGGCTCAGTTCCGCTACACCAGCACGCCCAGCCTGAATAATGTGTCTTTTGTCCCAGCTACGGGCTATACGGGCACATTCAGCATCACCTACCGCGGGGTTAACACTGCGGGAGCGTCGTTCACCGGGCGGTTGGTCATCACCGTCAATGACCCGGTGATTTCCGCTGCCGCCAACCTGTACTACTCCTCGGAGGAGGGGAAGCAGGTAGTGTTCCGTCCGACTGATTTTGACAATGCCTGCCGGGCCGTCACCGGTGAGACGCTGAACTATGTGTGCTTTACCCCGCCTGCAGCCGGCGACGGCTCGCTGGTTTACGATTACCGGGGCGTGGGTAGCCCCGGCACTCCGGTGATTGCCGGGACCAACTATTACCGCAGCGGTTCGCCCGTTTTGAGCAGCATATCCTTTTTCTCTACCGCCAGTTCGCCTGACCAGGTGGCCATCGACTACATGGGCGTCGGCTCCGGCGGCTCCGCCTTCCGGGGGACGGTATACATCACGCTGAGGGAGATTTCTCAGCAGACCATCCGCTATACGGTGGACTGCGGCAAACCTGTGACCTTCCAGGCCGGCGATTTTAACACGGCCTGCCGCACCGCCACCGGGGAGAGCCTGAACTATGTGCGCTTCCAGCTCCCTGCGCCCAGCGAGGGCCTGCTGTGCTACCAGTACAATGCCAGCAGGAATCCGCCCTATAACAGCCGTGTCAGCTCTGCCGCCAGCTATTACTACAGCGGAGGTACCAGACAGATCAGCAACATCACCTTCCTGGCTGATGAAAGCCACTCCGGAACGGTAAGCTTTGCCTATACGGGGTACACGAGAAAAGGCGTGTCCTTCACCGGTACCGTGGTGATCCAGGTGAATCCCTCTACGCCTGGACAGGTGGCCTTTACCGGCACGGAGGTGGACCCCATCCGGCTGTCCGCCAGCTCCTTCCGCAATGTCTGCAATCCGGTGCTGGATAAGGAACTGTCCTACATCCAATTCGGTAGCCTGCCTCCCAACAGCACCGGACGGCTGTATCTCAATTACTCCGGCTATGGCACCGGGACCCAGGTGAGTGTAGGTGCGAAGTACTACAGCGAGGGAACGCCGGGCATCAGCCAGATCAGCTTTGTCGTCCGGGGCGGGTATCAAGGGACGGTGACCATCCCATACACCGCCATGAGCATCAGCGGACAGCAGGTGAACGGCCAGATACAGATTACAATCAATGCTGCCACGGGCTCCCGGTATTTCCAGGACATGGGCAGCTACCGCTGGGCCGCTGCTTCTGTGGACTACCTCTATCTGAACGGCGTGACCAAGGGCATGAGCGCTGGACGGTACGGACCAAGCCTGAACATCCGCCGGTGCGACTTTGTGGTGATGCTTTGCAGAATCTTCAACCTCACTGCCAATTCCGACACGACAGCCAGCTTCCCGGATGTGCCTGCCGACGCCTACTACGCCAAGGAGGTGGCTGTGGCCAAGCAGCTTGGCATCATATCCGGGGATGGGAGGTATTTCAATCCCAGCAGCCCGCTGACCCGGCAGGACGCCATGGTGATGATCCGGAATACCCTGAACGTGATGGGGTGGAGCACCGGCGGTACGCCGGTGGACCTGGACAGCTTTGCCGACAGCGCCGATATTGCCAGCTATGCCAGGAGCGCAGTGGGCACGCTGGTGCAGTTCGGTGTCATCAAGGGAGACACCAGCAACCGTCTGCGCCCACGGGATATCATTACAAGGGCAGAGGTGGCAATGATCCTCCACTCAGTGATGACCATGTGATGGGGACAGCGTTTTTTCAAGTTGTAGAAAAGGAGAGAAGGATTATGGAGCCGACGACACTGACCGAACAGGCTGAACAAGCAGAGGAGGTCCGGTTTGTAGATGAGCTGGACATCCGGACCGGGATGACTGTAGAGGTGCTGACATTGGACAACCGCCTGACCTTTGTGGGCAAGGTGGACAGGTTCAGCGGCAAGTCCATTGTTATCCGGGAGTCACGGGGGGGCGAGCTGCCGCCGGTGCTGTACAACAAGGAAATCAAGCTGCGTTTTTTCCTGGGTCAGGACAGCCTGGTGGTCCATGGCAAGATCTGCGGCAGCTCCAAGACGATTTGGAAGCTGGACCGGCTGGAGAGCCGGTCGGCCAAGGAGCAGCGGGCCTTCTTCCGACAGCGGATGAGCCCCAATGTCAAGGCGGTGTGTACCAAGCTGAACGGTCCGGAGCTGCGGGAGGGAGAGGCGTTTCCGTGCCAGGTTTTGGATGTCAGTGCAGGTGGACTGCTTATGAGCAGCCATACCCAGTATGCTGTGAACGACCATCTGCAGATCACGGAGCTGCATCTGGCCCAGGAGATGGACACCTTTACGTTCAACTGCCAGGTGCGCCGGGCGGGGGAACGGGAGATGGGCCAGATCCGCTATGGATGCCAGTTTGACACACTCCCACCTAAGGAGCAGGACCGTCTGCTGCGGGCGATCTTTATCGTCCAGCGGGAGGCGATCAGGACACAAAAGGAACGGGAAAGTATCTAAATAAACAGACAAGCGGAGCGGCTATGGTGGGCCGCTCCGCTTATATTTTTTATTCGTCATAGAAAGTTTACACGCAGACCAAGAACATTCCTTGTTTTTGCGGCGGGGATATGGTATACTTCCCTATGCTGCCCCTATTTTGTATGAGGCGGAGCGGTGAATACAGTGCGGGGCCAGGCCGGTCCCGATGGAACGAAGGAGGTCAAGCCTATGACCGACCCCATTAAGCCCAGCGATCCCAACCAGAAAAGCGGCGGCGGGGATAACAAAAAACGTCCCTATCTGGGCTTTGCCAGTATGTTGGCTTGGGTTGTGCTGCTGGTGGTGCTGCTGTATAGCTGCCAGAGCAGCGGCAAAACAGAGCAGGTGGATTACTCCACCTTTATTAAATGGGTGGAGAACGGCAGCGTAGAGGAGGTGGAGATTTCCTCCAATTCCTATATGTTTACGCTGAAGGCGGATTCTCCCGGCATGGCGGAATACATTGAGATGCGCAACGAGGCCAACCGGGAGAATAGCTGGTTCAATATGATCGGCGGAAACATCGACCCCAGTCAGGCGGGGGCGGCCGCCAGCGCCGCGATCAAATTTAACACTGTGCCCCTAAACCAGGAAAACCTGGCCATGTGGCTGACCGAACACGGGGTTGAATTCCATGTGGTGACGGTTACGGCAGGGGATGTGATGTTCTCCTTCCTGGTCAATATGCTCCCGTTTATTCTGATGCTGGGCGGTCTTGCCCTGCTCTACCGCTATATGTTTAAGAAAATGGGAACCGGCGGAGGCTTCGGCGGCATTGGCGGCGTAGGCAAAGCCAACGCCAAGGTGTATGTGGAGAAAAAGACCGGCATTACCTTCAAGGACGTGGCGGGCCAGGACGAGGCCAAGGAAAGCCTGGAGGAGATCATCGACTTCCTCCACAACCCCGGCAAGTACACCGAGATCGGCGCGAAGCTGCCCAAGGGTGCGCTGCTGGTGGGGCCCCCGGGTACGGGCAAAACGCTGCTGGCTAAGGCCGTGGCCGGTGAGGCCAACGTACCCTTCTTCTCAATCTCCGGCTCTGACTTTGTGGAGATGTTTGTAGGCGTGGGCGCGTCCCGTGTCCGCGACCTGTTCAAGGAGGCCAGCAAGATGGCCCC
>CATJRT010000131.1 GCA_949742895.1 uncultured Eubacteriales bacterium
CGCCACCCAGCTGTGCGAGCTGGACGAGGACGGGAAGCTCAAGCGCCTGGTGGCCGCCCACGACGTGGGCAGGGCAGTGAACCCCACCTCCTGCGAGGGCCAGATCGAGGGGGGCGTGGTCATGAGCATGGGCTTCGCCCTGACGGAGTCCGATCCCCTGTCGGACTGCCGGCCCACGGCGAAATTTGGCACTTTAGGGCTCTTCAAGGCCAACCAGATCCCCGAGATCAAGGCCATCGTGGTGGAGAAGCCGGGGCTGGACGTAGCCTGCGGGGCCATCGGCATCGGGGAGATCACCTCCATCCCCACCGCCCCGGCCATCGCCGACGCCTACTACCGGTACGACGGCAAGCGGCGCTATAGTCTGCCACTGGCGGACACGCCCTACAGCCGCAGCAAATAATGACGAAATATCGTCAAATTTTTCCGCGCCTATTGAATCCGGGCCCCGGATATGGTATACTGTGTATAACCGCCCACAACGGGTGGTCCAGAAAACCCTTTCCCGTTTAAGGAAAGGGTTTTCTGCGAGTATGTCTTCCGCTCCCCCGCCGGGGCGGCTGGCATAAATCCCAAGGCGAAATCCGATACAGAAGGGAGGCGCGGCACGTGATGAGGATCATTCGGGCGGAGCTGACTCCGCCCGACAGCTTAGCCCCGCCGTCTGTTCTATTGTGACGGCGGGGCGGACGGGGCCGCGGAGCAGCTATCCGCGGCAGTTGTATGGGCGAAGCACATCGACGGGCGAACCGCAATCCATGCAACCGTATATTCATTTTTGGCAAACCACGGGAAATTGTGGGACGCAAAGTCACAGGGGCTAAAACCGCCGCGCACCGGCGTGTCATGCCAGCCTGACTGCTAATCATAAAAGGCAAACTGTGGGAAACTACAGGACGCAAAGCTACGGGAGCTAAAGCGCAAGCCATGCCAGCCCGGTTACTGATTATGATTGGCAAACCGCCAGAAATGACGGGGCGCAAAGCAATGGGGGCTAAGGTGCTGGATTACGCAATGAGTTTGCGGGGAAGGCGCTATGCCAGCCCGGCCGCCGGATACTTTGCATCCGAATGAAAATTAAGCAAAGAAAGGAAACTGAGTCTATGAAGAAATCAAACACCCTGCGCAGACGCGGACTCGCCCTGTTCCTTGCCCTTGTGATGTGTGTGAGCCTGCTGCCCGGTACGGCGCTGGCATGGCCGGGAGGAAACCAAGGGGACGGAAACAACAGCAGTAAGCTGCATGATCTCAAAGTTGAGCATTGGATTACCAACTCCCCTATTAGCGTCGCTAACGGAACTTCCGGCAAAACTGCAGAAAAAAATGCCCTCATCCTTAATTCAAACTCTGAGGGCCTTTCCAATGGTATTCCTGTCAAGCAAATTGTGACCCAGGAGTTCGCAAGCGGTACCGATCATTACTTCTTCTGGAAGGCCCGCGTTATTACCAGTAAAAATAATTGGCAACAGTCGTGGGTTGGCAATGCTGCCACAGAGGATAGGGCAACGGATGTTGTTGCGGTCAAATACACCCAAAATGATGGGTGGCTGTATCGCACCACCGAAAATGGGGATTGGACATCTTTTGACAACGATGACCAGTTCATTGCTTTTTATCTGAAGATGGAGACGCTAGATAACGGTGTAACCATCAAAATCTCTGACTGGCCGACCATGAATTATGATCAGACGACAAATTCCCCCTCTATGGTTGTCTATCAGCTCTATAACGAGAATGACCAACCCATGACCGGCAATAACGCAAGGGTTGCGACTTTCTACAACGGGAAGAATAATACGATTTCTCAAATCCTGTTCGAGCTGACGGGCCGGGACGACTGGACAATCGAGGCGGTCAAGAGCAACACTCCAAGTGGGCGTGTAACTGCCAATAGTGCTGCCAGCTACACCCCACCCAGTTGGAATGAGTTAGGTGTCACCATGGAGAAAACAGGCTCCACGATCAACTGCTTCACAAATGGCGGCATCCTAACTGTCGGTATCAAGGTCAAGGCAGTCAAAACCGATCCTTCTCTGACTGTCAATTATTATGACATCAGCGAAAAGGGTAAAGAGACCAAAACCCAGTTGGCAAATGGCAATCCTATGCTCATCAATACCCAGGTACAGGGAACTACGGCGTTGACATTTAACGACTTTATCCAGATTACCGACTTACGGTTGTCAGTGAAATCTAATTCGCATAGCATTTCTTTTAATGAGCAGACAAAATCCATCACCGGAATCCCCACCAGTCTGGTAGCTGGCGCTACCACCAGCTTCCCGCTGACCACCAGCGTCACAGGCTATCATCCGGACTACGTGGAGGCAGAGCTTTCGGAGGACGGCAAGACATTGGACCTGTACTTCCGGCCTGTCAGCTGCACGGTACGGTTTGATGCCAACCTGCCGGCAGGGGTTTCATCCGATATGTTGATTCCGCTCATTCCAGTGAACCAGATCGTGTCCTACGGGCAAAAAGCAACGGATCCCGTTACTGTGGAGGGCTACACCGCCCCGACGCTGGCCGGGTATACGTTTAGCGGCTGGTTTACAAAGGATGCAAGCAACAACCTGTCTGAAACCGCATATAACTTTGAGACCCCTGTGACCAGCGATCTCACACTGTACGCGAAGTGGGTTCCGGCTGGCAACTCCTACCGGGTTGAACATTATCTGGAGAACCTGGAAGGCAACGGGTATGCTGCGCCCGCAGTGGATAATCAGACGCTTGAAACCATTAACGCAGTGGGTAATGAGCCCGTCCAGACTGGCGACAATGTGGTTGCGGTCGCGAAGAGTTTCCCGGGCTTTACGTACGCCCCTAGTATTGAAGGCACAGTCGCCAACGGCACGGTTGCCGCCAACGGCTCTACGGTCCTGAAGCTGTATTACACCCGCAACACTCACAGTGTGACCTATGTGCTGGAAGACGGTACTGTCAATTCGGCGTATGCCACTCTCACCGGCGTGTCTGCGCCCGCAGGAAACAGCAGTGTCAAGTATGATGCTCCTGTAACCGTGCAGGCCCTTAATGGCACAATTCCTGCCGGATACACCTTCAGTGGCTGGACTGCCAGCTATACGGATGCAGCGGGTGTGCAGCAAACCGTCACCATCAATGATATCCCTGCAACCGCCGAGGCCTCTGCCACAAAACAGTTCACCATGCCCGATGCAAATGTGACCCTCAAGGGCCACTTCACCGCGCACACGCACGATATCTCCTACTATGTGGAGCACTGGGTGGTCGGCGCGACCAGCGCATTTTCCGGTCCGACTACCGTGTCCGAGATGAATGTCCCCGTGAGTCAAAACACTCTAACGGTCACGTCTGACTCTGTCGCACCGCTGACGCATGAGGGGTACAGACACCTCTACACGAACCACGCGGACAACACCATTGCAGCC
This sequence comes from uncultured Eubacteriales bacterium, assembly GCA_949742895.1. Next base: position 3,411 of record CATJRT010000131.1, read on the forward strand.
GGTTCGACCATCAAGCTGTTCTACATCCCCGCCAGCTGGCCGACAGCAGTACCCGGACTCTCCGTCACCAAGACGCCCAGCGTCACTACTGCAGATGTGGGCGATACTGTGCAGTGGACTATCGTTGTGCGGAACACCGGGGATACAATCTTCAGCAATTTGTTCCTGACTGATACACTGGGGAGCACATCGATTGCAGTTCCCAACGGTGAATACACCGCTTGGAGCTATGGGGCCCGGCCCGTTGTAGAGCCCACCGATCCTCCTGCGCCTGTTCCCCCCGTACCGTCAGCAGGCGGTTTTGACCTGTATCCCGGTGAGGAGGCCAAATTCACCGTCTCCAAGATTGTGACAGTTGAGGACGGCACCAATCTGGTCAATACAGTCACTGTTAGCCAACCTCCCATCGGAGAAGAGCCCGCCCCTGACCCGATTGTGATTACGTCTGATCCCATCACAGTCCAGCGGTACACCGTCAGATTCCTTGACGGCGCTTCTGAACTCCTCAACAGCGGGGCGCAGCCCCGGGGCACGACGCTGACTGCGCCCACGGTTACCAACCGCTCCGATGCCAGCGGCACCTGGGTCTTCCTGGGCTGGAGCGATACTCCCAGCGGAGGAATCGTCCTTCTGCCGGACACCATTACCGCTGACGCGGTCTACTATGCCCAGTGGCGCTTTGACGCCGCTCCCCCGCTCCCTGTCCTTACGCCGGGCATGTCGGTGAGCAAGACCGCCTCTGCGGCCACCGCGGCAGTGGGTGACACCATCACCTACACCATCACCGTCCGCAACACCGGCGAGACGGCTCTGACGGACATTGTAGTGACCGACCCGATGATGGCAGGCGGCGGTATGGCCCTCGGCGATCTGGCGGTAGGCGAGACGCGGACCATCAGCTACAGCTATGTGGTCGCTTCTACGGATGCCGGAACGATCCTGCGCAACAGAGTCAGCGTTTCCGGTACCAACTCCGGCGGCACAAATCCCGCTCCCGTTGAGGATTCGGCGGAGACAGTGATCCCCACTCCGGCTCCGACGCCGACGCCCGGTCCCGTCACCCCCGTCACCCCTGTGACTCCCGTGACCCCCAACCCGGGCACGAATATCCCTGACGCGCCCACGCCTCTGGGCCCCACCCCCGGCACCACCATCAATGATGAGGACGTGCCTCTGGCGGCCCCGGGCCTGAACAGCGTGGACCACTTCGACTACGTCAAGGGCTATGGCGACGGCCTGGTGAAGCCCGAGGCCAACATCACCCGCGCCGAGGTTGCCACCATCTTCTTCCGTCTGATGGAGAACGCCTTCCGCACGGAGAACTGGGCCACCGAGAACACCTTCACCGACGTGAAGGCCAGTGACTGGTACAACAACGCCATCTCCACCGCTGCCAAGGCCGGCATCCTCAACGGCTACGCCGACAGCTCCTTCCAGCCCAACAAGGACATCACCCGTGCGGAGTTCGCGGCCATCGCCGCCCGCTTCGCCAGCGAGGTGGTCCCCTCCGGCGGCATGTTCAGTGATATCGAGGGCCACTGGGCTCAGGAGAGCATTGAGCGCGCCTCCGCCGCCGGCTGGATCCGCGGCAGCGATGGAAAGTTCCGTCCCGAGGACAAGATTACCCGCGCCGAGGCCATCACCCTGATCAACCGCATGCTGGACCGCGTCCCCGATGCGGACCACATGCTCCCCGACATGATTACCTTTACCGACAATACGCCGGATAAGTGGTACTATGCCGACGTTCAGGAGGCCGCCAACAGCCACGATTACGACCGTGACGAGATCGGCGTGACCGAGATCTGGACCGCGATTCTCCCCGCCCAGGACTGGACCGCCCTGGAGAAGGAGTGGGCCACTGCGGCCTCCGCTCCCTCCGCCGGCGTGACCCCCAGCCCCGAGGACGGCGAGACCGCCCCCGAGACCGAGGGTGAGAACTAATCTACCAACCCGCTTTGCGTGAAGCGCAGGGCGAAGAGCACAAAAGGGCCCCGGGCGCTACGCGCCCGGGGCTCGGTTTACATACTTTTTCTTGACCTAGGTTTACAATAGAAGTGCAACAATAAAAAAGAGGTGCAAACAGATCCGGAATCCTGTAAAATGGAGAGTAACCACACAAACCATAACAGGAGGACAGGAAATGAGCACCTCATACGTCCACTTTACCACAGAAGAACGAGAAAGTCTACTGCAATATCAAGCGGAAGGGCTCAAACAGAGCGAAATGGCCCGGCAGCTGAAGCGGTCACGGTCCAGTATCTCTCGAGAACTGCGGAGGAATGTCGGTCCGGATGGGAAATACAGCGCCTATAAGGCGGAGGAAATGTACCGGCAGCGGCGGAAACGCAGTGTACGAAAAAGACTGCTGGACGACCCTGAGCGGAAGAGGTTTGTTACAGAGAAGCTGAGGGAATACTGGTCGCCGGAACAGATTGCAGGGCGGCTGAAAGTGACTGGCTCCGCGCTGAGGGTCAGCTATTCTACGATCTACCGGGCCATACATGCCGGCCAGCTGGAAGTCTCGAAGAAATGTTTGCGCCGCAAAGGACGCAAGGCCTCTCCACACGACGAGGAGACCCGAGGCCGCCTCCACGGGCACAAGACCATCCATGACCGGCCCAGAGCAGCCAATACGCGCTCACAATTCGGGCATTGGGAGGGCGATACCGTGCACGGGGCCCGTGGCAAAGGCGCTCTGGCCACCTTTGTGGACCGCCGCTCCGGTTTCCTCGTTGCCTGCCTTCTGCCAAACAGGAAGGCAAAGGTCCTCTCTCAGGCACAATGCGAGGCCTTCGCCCCCTTCCCTCCGTCACTCATTCGTTCCTTCACGGTCGACAACGGAAATGAATTCTTTGACTATCAGACCGTGGAGCAGCAGCTCGGTACAAAAGAGTTCTTTGCCGATCCCGGATGTCCCGGCCAGCGGGGGCTTAATGAGAACACTAACGGTTTGCTCCGTCAGTATTTCCCTAAAAAGTTTGACTTCTCTTCTCTCTCTTTGCAGGAC
>CATJRT010000132.1 GCA_949742895.1 uncultured Eubacteriales bacterium
GCGCCGGGAAGTGGTTCAGACGCAGAAAAAGACAGACCGCCCAGCCTTCGCCCTCACGCTGGCCTCCCCCACCGACGCCGTCAGTCTTGACCTCCCCGTCTCGGATGATGAACTGGAACAGGCGAAAAGGACGCTGGGGTGTGACCTGAGCAGCGCCGTCATCAGGGATGTGGAGATTGGCTACCCCTGGGCGCACCTGCTACCCAGGGACGCCATCACCCTGGAGGACGCCAACGTCCTGGCCGAGTGCGTCCAAGGGATGACGGGGGAAGATCTGAGGGTGTTTGGCGCGGTGCTGGAGGTGGAGGAACCCCGTTCCTTCCATGAAGCTGGCACCATCGCCATGGACATTTATGATTACGAGCTGGTGGACGGCAGCGAGAGGGGATACGCCATCACCGCCCTGCGGTACGCCGGAGCGGGGGATGAGATCCTGGAGATGTTGGATGGTTTCACCGATTTTGATGCCCTGGGGCGGTCTGAGATGGAGGTGGACGGTGTTCGGGAAACCAGCTTCGGCTCTGTCAAACGTCTCAGCGCCCCCTGGCCCTGTCAGGAGCCGGAGCTGGATCAGACGATGTGCTGAAAACAGTAGACTTCCCTGGAGAAGTGTGGTATTTGTTGTGTCAAACCCATGGAAAGGAGCAGAAATAATGGCAGCCGATATTTTCAAGGACAAGCTGCAGCACGCCGAGCTGTTCGGCAAACCTGTGCTCACCACCAACTGGCCGATCCCCCGGGAAACGGTGCCGGACGGGTGGTTCTGCTACGATATGCGGGGAACGGGCAGCGACCCCGCCGCCCACGCCGAGCTGGTGAACTACACCAGCTGTGACCACAGCGGCACTGTCCTTTCCCCTAAGCCGCTGAAGCGGCCCGCCACCAAAGCCAGACGAATCGGGAAGGGGGATTATTTCCTCCACGGCGAGACCATGGATCTGGAAGCCTTCTGCGAGGAATACGGACTGGATGTCCCAGATAACCCAATCAAATTTAAGATGCGCCCCGCTTCACCCGAGGAAGCGGGGCTTTTCTACGCCCTGCCGCCCGAGCAGGACGAGGAACTGGGCACCATCGGGCACGTTCGGATTGACTTCGGGCACGACGGCGGTGAGTTCCGGCACACCTGGTGGCCGCGTGGCCCCGAGGGACTGAACACCCCGGAGTTCAAAGAGGAACTGGGCCAAGTGGTGGGCCAGCTTCGCCGGGGCGTGCTGAAGGACTTCTCCTCCATGCTCCGCCACTGCCACATCAACGGCGGAGAGATCAGCGGCGGCGTCTGTTGCCAGAATTACGGCTTCGTGGTGGAGACAGAGCGGTACCGCTACTGCCTGCGCTGCAACCCGGTGCGCGGGGACTACCAGGCGTACCTCACCGCCTA
>CATJRT010000133.1 GCA_949742895.1 uncultured Eubacteriales bacterium
GAAAAAATCCCGCTCATCATGGTGAGCGGGATTTTTTATCCCTTTTCCTTTTGCGTCGCAGGAAACCAGCCTTTGAAACACTTCGTCAAAGCAGCTGGGCGGCAGTTATCCGATATGGGGGACCACCCAATAAATGGGGATCATTTCATTACATAGCTTCCAGGAATTTGAAAACACGTTGATTAAAATCCTTTGCCTCCTCATAGGATGCATGACCCAATCCCGGATATACATACAGCTTGCTACCCGCGATCCGCTCTTTCATCTCGTAGGATGCCTGCGCCCCCACTATCTTGTCCGTTTCGCCGCCGATGATAAACGTTGGGCAGATAATTTTGTTCAGCTCATTGCAGGCATCAAACCCAAGGATGGCCTTCGCGTTGATAAGAAACCTGTCGTAGTTTAACGGTTTTCCAACAAATCCGATGATCGGATAGAGTTTTCTATACTTATTCAGATATTCCGGCGAGTAACTCCTCTCCGCTGTATCGATCATCAACTCTTTGTGCCTGCCCTGCTCAGCAAAGCCGATCCATCGCTTCACGCATTCCTGTATCATGGCATTTACACAGGGAGCGGTAACGGCAAGGACGAGCTTTTCCACCAGCTCCGGATGGTCTATTGCAAGATACTGAGCGATCATCCCGCCCTGGGACACGCCCAGGACACAGGCTTTCTCAAGTCCAAGCATATCCAGTGCTTTCGCCTGATCATTGGACATATCGCGAATTGAGCAGCCTTCGGGCATAGCATTCTTCCTGCTAAACATATAAACCGTGTACCGATCAAAAAAGGGAATATATGGCTTTGCCAGCAGCAGGGCTTTCCCTTTTACAGCAGCCAACCCATCGGAGAGACCTGGAAGGAGGATCAATGTGCGTTCACCATGCCCAAAGGAAACATAGCTCATTTCCGTATTGCCTAATGAAACCGCTCCATTTTTAGCATTCCAAAACATATTTACCCTCCCGACGAATCCCGGTTGATCACTCTGGTCACATCACGGACAATCCTGCGCTTCAATGATTGAATCAGGGGGAGCGCCAACGTCCAAATTCAACCACACAACAGGTAAAAGGGACTTTTTTATCGGAACGGCCGGTTGAAATCCCGGGGCATTTTTGCCTTGAACGTCACCGGATCCCCGGTGGCAGGGTGGATGAAGGAAAGCTCGTTGGCGTGGAGGCATAGCCGCCCGATGGGGTTGGTGCGGGCTCCGTACTGCTTGTCCCCGGCTACCGGGTGGCCAATGTCCTGCATATGGACCCGGATCTGGTTCTTGCGCCCCGTCTCGATGGAGATGTCCAGCAGGGCGTACCCGCCTCCGGCCTTCTTCACCTCATAGCTGGTGACGGCCTCTCTGGCCCCCGTCCCCGGCGCGCCGGAGAAGATCAGGTGGGTGTCCGTCTCCACCAGGTGGGAGCGGATGGTGTCCCGGTCGGGCCTGGGTGTCCCCTCCACCAGCGCCAGGTAGCCCCGGCGGGTGATGATCTCGTTCCAGCGGGACTGGAACAGCTCCTTGGTTTCAGGGTCCCGGGCGAACATGAGCACCCCCGACGTGTCCCGATCCAGACGGTGGATGACGTATATGCGCTGGCCGATGTGTTTGCTCTTCACATAGTCGGTGACCATGTGGTAGGCGGTGCGCACCTTCTCCTTGTCGTTGGCTACGCTGAGCAGCTTGGCGGGCTTGTTCACTACGATGAGGTGCTCGTCCTCGTAGAGGATGGGGAAGGGTAGCGCGTCAGCCCTGGGGGCGGAGGCGGGCAGGATGCTCACCGTCTGGCCGGGGAACAGGGGGGTGTCGAACCGGGAGACAGGAACCCCGTCCACCGCCACCAGCCGCCGGGACAGCAGGGATTTTACGTTGTTCCGGCTCTTGCCCTTTATATGAGAGAGCAAGAAGGGTAGCAGGGTGTCGGACTGCTCCACTGGATAGGCGGGGACCTTCCCCTGCCGTTTATGCTTGTAGTCCATAATTGACCGCCTTTTCATTTCGTTGGGAACAGTATATCACGCCCAGGGAAAAAAGTCCACAAGTTCCGGTGGGACAGGCAAGGAAAGCCGCAAACGCTCATAGGCTTTCCAGAGGTGATGGAAGTGGGCGAAAAGGACGGGCTGCTGCTGCGTGCCGCCCGGATGTTCGACATTCCGGCGGACGCACTGGCGGGGGAGCCGCGGGTAGACATTGTGGGGGACGGCGAGCTGCGCATGGCCCCTCACAAAGGGATCCTGGCCTATGGGCGGGAGGAAATCCATATATCCGGGGGCAGGCTGGTGGTGTTGGTCCGGGGCAGTGGGCTGGAACTGCGGGCCATGACCCCGGAAGAGGTGTTGGTTACCGGGACCATCCGGTCGGTGGAGTTTGTGCGGTGAGTAAAGAGGTGAGGGGATGAGTAAGCTATTCGACCTGTTGGGGGGCTATGTGGAGCTGGAGGCGTCCGGGGCCTTCCCGGAACGGCTGCTCAACCTGTGCGCCCAGGAGCGGGTGCGGTTCTGGCGGCTGCGGTGGCAGGATGAGACCAGCTTTACCTTCCGGGTGTCCATCCGGGACCGGAAGCGGCTGGACGAACTGGCCCAGCGGGCCATGTGCAGCCTGACGGATGGAAGCCGGCGGGGCGCGCCGGTGGCGGCGGAGCGGATGAGCCGCCGGTGGGGATTTCTGCTGGGGCTGGCGGTGTGCTTTTTCGCGGTGAGCGTGCTGTCCCGGTTTCTGCTGGTGGTGGAGGTCACCGGCAACGAAACCGTGCCTACCGCCGTCATCCTGTCTGAGCTTCAGCGGGTGGGGGTGCGTCCGGGGGCCTATGGCCCCGCCATCCGGCAGAAAGAGGCGGCCAATGATGCGCTGCTGGGCCTGCCCCAGCTCACCTACCTGGCCATCAACATCTATGGCACACGGGCGGAGGTGGTGGTACGGGAGGCGGAAAAGACCCCCGAGCTGCTGGATGAGACCACCCCCGCCGATATCATTGCCACGGCAGACGGCATCATCGTGGACATACAGGCGGACACCGGACGGGCCATGTTTACCGACGGCGACGTGGTGGCAAAGGGGGACGTGCTGATATCCGGGGACATGGCGCTGAAGGGGCCGGAGGGCGGCACGGTGGACCTGGGCCGGCTGGTGGTCCACGCCTCCGGGAGCGTCACTGCCCGCACCTGGCGTACCTTGGAGGAGACGGTTCCTCTGACGGTGCAGGTGAAGGAGTACACCGGGGAGGAGCGCACCCTGCGTTCGGCACAAATATTATGGTGGCAGGTGGATTTTTTTCAAAACAGTAGCATTGAAGGCGTCAGATATGATAAAATAGCAAGGACTGAGGCGTTGACCATTTTGGGGCGGACGCTGCCCTTCGCCCTCACCACCACCACCCTGCGGGCTTACGAGTTCCGGGAGGAGCCGCTGGACCAGGACGCTGCCGCTGCGGGGCTGGAAACGCTGCTGCTGGAGCGGCTGGCGCAGCTCATGGAGGAGCGGCACGGTACGGTGCTTCACACAGATTTTGTCACCAGGATTGATAATGGGCGGCTTACCGTCACCCTGCTGGCGGAGTGCGAGGAAGATATCAGCCGGACGGTGGAGCGGGAGGGGGAGACGGGGCATATTCCGGGGCCTTCCCAAAGCAGTGCAAAGGACAACGGCTGAACGCCATATAAAGGAGAATACCAATGACAGAACAGAGCATCAGCATCGAGCGGATGGAGGAGGCGGTCAACCTGTTCGGCCTGTTCGACGAGAATATCCGCCTCATTGAGCAGGAGCTGGGCGTAACGGTGGTCAACCGGGAGTCCAATCTGAAAATATGCGGCGAGGGCGAAAACGTCATGCTGGCGGTGAAGGCCATCCAGGGCCTGCTGTCCCTGTCCGCCAGGGGAGAGGCCATCGGTCAGCAGAACGTGCGCTATATCATCGAGCTGGTCCGCACCGGCAACGAGGGCAAGATCGCCCAGCTCGCCGGGGACGTGGTGTGTGTCACCGCCAAGGGCAAGCCCATCAAGGCCAAGACAATCGGCCAGCGCCGGTATGTGGAGGCCATCAAAAACAACACCGTCACCATCGGCGTGGGCCCCGCCGGCACTGGCAAGACCTATTTGGCGGTGGCGGCGGCGGTGGCGGCCTTCCGGGAGAAGCAGATCAACCGCATTATC
>CATJRT010000134.1 GCA_949742895.1 uncultured Eubacteriales bacterium
CCAGGTACACCTGGGCGCCCCGGAGCGGGTGATGGACGCCTATCCCTTCGAGCTCAGCGGGGGGATGCGGCAGCGGGTGGGCATCGCCATGGGTATGACCGCCCGGCCCAAGCTGCTGCTGGCCGACGAGCCCACCTCGGCACTGGATGTAACCATCCAAGCCCAGGTGGTCCGCCAGCTGTGTCAGCTCCGGGAACAGTACGGCACGGCAATCATCCTTGTGACGCACAACATGGGGGTGGCCTCCTATCTCTCCGACCGAATCGGCGTTATGTGCCGCAGCCGCTTGGTGGAGCTGGGTCCCCGGGATCAAATCATCTTCCGCCCCCAGGAGGACTACACCCGCCGCCTGTTACAGGCGGTTCCGAAGCTGGGAGGGAAGCGATTTGCAAGATAGTACGCCGCTGTTACGGGTATCCCATGTGAGCAGGGATTTTTCGGCCAAAGGGGGGCCGCTCCATGCGGTGAGAGATGTCAGCTTCACCCTTGCACGGGGGGAGCTCCTGGGGATCGTGGGGGAGAGCGGATGTGGAAAGAGCACCCTCGCCCGCATACTGGCGGGCTCCCTCGCCGCCACTTCCGGCACGGTGGCCTTGGATGGCACGGATTACACCCGCCTCACCGGACGAGAGAAGCGCCTGCACCGCCGCCGAATCCAAATGGTCTTCCAAGACCCTCTGAGCTCCTTTTCCCCCCGCATGAAAATCGGAATCTACCTCTGCGAGCCCCGGCGGAACTACGATCACCTGGGAAAGCAGGAGGCCATGGCGGAGGCGGGAGCCCTCCTGGAGCGGGTGGGACTGTCCCGGGACTTCCTTTCGCGCTATCCCCACCAGCTATCCGGTGGACAGCTGCAGCGGGTGGCCATTGCCCGGGCCCTGGCCATCGGGCCGGAGCTGCTGATTTGCGACGAGGCCACCGGCGCCTTGGATGTCTCCATCCAGGATCAGATTGCCCGATTGCTGGTAGAATTGGTGGAGGAGAAGGGGATTGGCTGCGTCTTTATCGGCCACGACTTGGCCCTGGTGCGCAGCGTCACGCAGCGAATTGCAGTCATGTACCTGGGCCGGATCGTAGAATTGCTGCCCAGTGAAACCTTGACACAGCAATGTGTCCATCCCTACACCCGAGCACTTTTGGACTCGGTCTTCGACGTGTTCTGCAGCCGGGAGGTGTCGCTCCCCCCACTGGTCGGGGAGCCTCCCAGCCCCCTGCAGCTCCATGGCGGCTGCGCCTTCGCCGCCCGGTGTCCCCGGTGCACCTCCCGCTGCCGAGAGGAGATCCCTCCGCTCCAAGAGATTGGAGCGGATCATATGGCAGCATGCTTTTGCACAGGAAACACACCTGCGCCCTAAAGAAGCCTCCCGCTGTCGACCCTTTTCCTGTATAAGCCGTATGGGGCCTCCTTGTACATCTGTCTAAATCGTGTTACAATGAACGCGAAACAGCGGGGGGAGGGTTGGGGATGCAGAAGCGTTCGCAGAGGGAGCGCGTCATGGCGCACATACGGAGCACCTTCGGAGTGGAACCGGAGTATCTATGGGCGGACAGTCCCGATGCCGCGGTCTTCCGCCACCCTGCCAGCCGGAAGTGGTTCGCCATTATGATGGACGTGGCCCTGCGCCGTCTGGGCCTTCCCGGGGAGGGGACCGCCTGGGTGATAAACGTGAAAAGCAGCCCGCTTATGATCGGCTCCCTGCTGTCGGAGAAGGGGTTCCTCCCCGCGTACCACATGAATAAGGACCACTGGATCTCCATCCTGCTGGACGGCACCGTCAGTGACAAACAGATCCTCTCACTGCTGGAGCTGAGCTACGACAGCGTCGCGCCCAGGCGCAGGCGGAGAGCCGCACAGGACGATCAGTAGGACCGTGCCGGTACCGGCTGGCAGTCCCATTTGCCTCAGGTCCTGTGGGCCGCAGGTGTGCTCGATCAAGTACGCCGTCCGGTCCAAAACGGACCACTCCGGGGTTCCCATATGCTTCACCTCACAATACAGGTTATGGGGGCAGTCCAAAAGGACTGCCCCCATAGTGCTCAATAGCCAGTCTTAGGCAGCGCAGGCCCCTGCGTCAGCCGTCGGACGATGGTGACCCAGCTGGCCTGTGCGGTTTGCCAGGTCCCCTGATACTTGCCGCCGGCGTCGGCGCGGTTGACCACCTGGTAGCCGTTGGCGGTCGTGCCGAGGACTTGGACAGAGAGCGTGGGGTTACTGGTGGACTGGAACCCCACCGGCACCTTGCCGAAGTCGAAATAGATGTCGGTAACGTCCTCCCCCGCCTGCATGGGGATGGCGTTGAGGCTGAAGGAGTAGCTGCTGCTGGTGAGCAGATTGGACGCCAGCACCTGATAGGCGCCGGAGTAGTTGGTCTTGTAGAGAATACGGTAGTTGAGCCGCGCGCTGTAGGTACCGGTGGTCAGCACCGTGGCCCGAACCGCGTCGGTGGGGATGCGATCATGCCAGTAAAACTCCGAAAGCGCCACGTTGGACGTGTTGGCCACCGTGATGTCATACCGCATCTGGCTGCCCGCCAGCACCTGGGCGTTGCCCCGCTTGGTGATCGTCACCCCCAGGTTGGAGGGCTTGTCGTAGTCGCTCACCTTGATGATCTGGCCGGAATATTCCAATGTTTCATCGAAGGTCTTTCCACTAAGCTGCCAATAGGCCGGGGCGGTCACCTCTGTGATTTTGTAGCGGCC